>NZ_JBSHGQ010000035.1:0-41093 GCF_053617895.1 Microbacterium sp. NPDC055683
CCGCGCACCGCTCCCCCCCCCAACCCCCCCACGGGCGGGCGAGCGAGAGCTCGCCGGCCGTTCGGCGTTTCGTCTCGCTCCACTCGCTCGACGACCGAGGGTGCGGCGCGAAGCGGCGGCATAGACTGTCCCCGCCAACTGGGGGACAGGTGGCGGGGACAGCCGTTCTTCACGGACGCGGATCCCAGAGACGGTCGACCGCGGCGTCGGCAACGGGGTCGGCCGTCTTTCCACGTCGACGTGAAGCGAGCGAGCTGGCGCACGACGGTCGAGCTGTCGGGTACGGTCGCCGGTCATCCCTCGATCGAGTGGTGCGTGCGACTGATCCCGTCGGGTGCGGATCCGCCGCCTCGACCGGGGAGGCGCTCTGCAGTCGATGCTAGCGGATACCCGGGCAGCAGCGATATACCGATCATCGGTAGCTCGCGCTCACGAGGATCGGAAGATGGTCGCTGCGCCCCTGCGGCAGCGTCGTGATGTCGTCGATCGAGAGCCCCGCCGAGGTCGCGAAGTCGTAGTGGCCCTTGAAGAAGCGGTACCGCGTGTACGTCCGCGCGTCGCTCAGGGTGAGGTCGTAGCCGCTGCCCTTGATCCGCTCGTGCAGGCGCTCCTTGAAGACGGGGTAGTTGTAGTCCCCCACCATGAGCGTCGGGAGCCCCGGGCCCAGCCGCCCGAGCGCCCCCAGCGCCGAGCGGATCTGGTGCCGCCGCAGCGAGTTGAGCGCCGTGAGCGGGGCCGCGTGGAACGACGCGAACACGACCTCGCGCCCCGCGTCGATGTCGAACATCCGCGCGCCCAGCAGCCGCTCGTGGGCGGGCTTCAAGACGATGTCGTGCAGCGAGCGCTTGAGCGACAGCACGACGACGTCCTCGAGGCGGAACATGTTCTCGCGGTAGTACAGCGCCAGCCCCAGCCGGTTCCGCTCGGTGGCCTGCGCGAGCGTGAGACCCGCGACCTGCCGGGGCAGCGCCGTCGTGTCGGCCTCCTGCAGGCACAGGACGTTCGCCTCCCACCGCTCCACGAGGTGCTCGAGCTCGGCCGCGGCGGCGTGCTTCCTCAGGTTGTAGGAGATGACCCTCATCTTCGTCAGGCTATGCCCGCGCGATGTAGAGCGCCTATGGCTTGCATGCGCGTGTCCTGCGTGGCAGGGATGTACACCCCCGACTGCCCGGGCCCTCGGCGCCAGTAGGCTCTGCTCATGGGAGCGCACGGCGACGACGTCACGTCGTTCGGCGATCCCCGCTCTCGATCCGTCTGGCTGTGGCAGCTCGTGCTCGCCTTCGGCACGGTCGCCATCGCCGCCGTCGTCGCGCTTCTCGAGCCGTCGCTCTTCACGCGCGCCTCCTTCATCTGGGGGCTGACGCTCGTCATCGCCGTGACCGTGGCGACCGCGGCCATCCCCTGGCGCCGACTCGGCAAGGCGGCGATCTTCGCGGTGCCCGCCGCCGACATCGTCGCGATCGGCATCCTCGCGGCGGCGAGCGACGTGCGCCTCGGCTTCCTGTGGGTGTTCCCGATCGCGTGGATCGCGACGTACTACACCGTCCCCTGGCTCATCGCCGCCCTGTGCGGCGTCGGCGTCGTCATCCTCGTCACGGGCTTCACGACCGCCTTCACGACGACGCACGCGCTCCGACTGTTCATCGTGATCATCGCGCTCGCCTTCATGGGCACGACCATCCTCATCGGATCGAACCGCACCCGCGCATCCGCACGCCTGCTGCGACGCCGATCGCGCCAGCTGCAGGAGGCGCTCGCGCGGGCGCAGCAGGAGGAGCAGCGCCGCGCCGCCCTGCTCGACACGCTGCAGACGGGCGTCGCGCAGGTCGATCCCGACGGGACCATCCGCACGACGAACGCCGCATTCCGGCGGATGTACGGCATCGAGGCGCTCGCGCAGCTGCACCCCACGCGCGCCGTCGAGTACCGCGAGCGGCGAGGCGAGCCCGTGCCCGTCGACGAGACGACGATCGCCCGCGCCGCCCGCGGCGAGACCTTCTCGGGCCGGCGGGTCTGGCTCTTCGATGCGGATGGCCGCTGGCGCGTCCTCGAGGTCGCCGCGCGCTACCGCCTCGACGGGATGATCGTCGTCGCGGAGGACGTCACGGCGCAGTCGGAGGCGGCGCGCGAGCGCACCTCGATCGCCCGCGTCGTCTCGCACGAGCTGCGGAGCCCCCTCACGGCCGTCCTCGGCCACACCGACCTCGTTCTCGAGCGCGACGACCTGCCGGCCGCCGCCCGCGAGCAGCTGCGGGTCGTCGAGAGCGCCGCCGAGCGCATGGAGCGCCTCATCGCCGGCATCCTGCAGGACCCGGGCCGCGACCCCGCCGACTGCGACACCGTGCTCGACCTCGCCGCGGTCGTCGCGTCCTCCGTCGACGCGTTCTCCCCCGCCGCGACGGCGGGCGGCGTCGCGCTCGAGCGCCGCGGAGCCGAGAGCATCCCCATCATGGGCGACGCGTTCCGGCTGCGTCAGGTCATCGACAACGTCGTCGGCAACGCCGTCAAGTACACCCCGCGCGGCGGCCGCGTGGCCGTCGAGGCGGAGCTGTCCGACTCCGGCGCGCGCGTCGTCGTCGCCGACACCGGCATCGGCATCGCCGACGACGACCTGCCGAACGTGTTCGACGCGTACTTCCGTTCCGCGTCCGCGCGCGACTCCGGCCTGCCCGGCACGGGTCTCGGCATGGGCATCAGCCGCGACATCGTCGCTCAGCACGGCGGACGCCTCGAGGTGCGCAGCGAGCTCGGCAGCGGCACCGCCGTCACGATCCACCTCCCCCGCAGCGCCGCCGACGACATCGAGGAGCCCGCATGATCGCCTCCGCCACCGGCGTGCCCTTCATCGCCATCATGACGCTCGCCTGCGTGGCGATGATCGGCCTGGGGTTCCTCCCCCGCCCCTCCCGCGCGACGGCCATGTGGTCGTTCGCGTTCGTCCTCGGGATGCTCGCCTCGTACGCCATGCTCGCCGCCGCGATCGTCGACGACGAGGCGCTCCGCGCACTCGGCGCGGGCATCTTCCTCCCGGCGAACGGCTTCATCTGGCTCGGCCTGCGGCACGCGTCGGGCACGGGTCGTGGCGGATGGCCGTGGGCGGCCGGATACCTCGTCGCCTCGCCCGTCGCGCTGCTCGCGACGGCCCGCACCGACGCGTACTCGATCGCGTTCCGCATCGACTTCGTCGTCGCCGCCGTGTTCGCCGTGCTCATCATCGTCGAGCTCGTGCGCCTCTTCCCGGTGTTCCGGGAGGAGCTGCTGCCGCTCGGCTTCGGGGCCGCGATCTTCCCCGTGTTCGCCGTGTACACCCTCCTCGACGGCGTCGTGCGCGCACTGGGCTCCCCCGCCGCCGACGACCTCGCCACCGTCCGGGGCGTCAACGGCGTCGGGACGGGCGTGTACGTCGTCTGCGCGCTCATCACGCTGCTCCTCGTCGCTCGCCGACCGCGTGCCGCGGTCGGCGAGGGAGAGAGCGCCGCGTTCGAGGCCGTCGCGCGCGGTCGGCTCGCGCGGGCCGCGGCCGCGGACGACGCGTGGTGGTCGCTCGTCGACATCCGCCTCGACGACCCCGCCGACCTGCGCACCGCGTTCGGGGGCACGGCGTTCGAGCGCATCGCCGAGCGCTTCCGCGCCGATGTGCTCGCCGTCCTCCCCGCCGACGCCGACATCGAGCGCCACGACACGCGTCTGGTGGCCCTCGTCCCCCGCTCGCAGGAGGCCGTGCGCCGTCTCCTCGTGACGCTCCTCGCGCGCGTGTCCGCCGCCGACCATCCGAACGGCATGCGGGTGTCGGCGAGCATCGGATGGGCGCCCGTCGCACCGGTCGGCTACGACCTCGAGGCGCTGCGGACGGCCGCCGCCGAGGCACACGCCGTGGCGTTCGAGAAGGGCGGCGACCGCTGGGAACGTGCCGTCGAGCCGTGCGCGACGGACGCGGGCGGGCGGTGACCCCGTCGTTCCGGTCGCCGCGCGTGCTCGTGCCGCTCGCGCTCGCGGCCCTCGTCGCCCTCGTCGCGGTGATCGTGGTCGTGGGCGTCGTCGTCGGCCGCTGGGTGCATGAGATCACGGCGCGACCGCCCGCCGTGGGCACGACGTTCATCGCGCCCGACATCTCCGAAGCGGCCCGCGCCGCCTCCGACGACGATGCGACGGATGCCGAGCGCGCGGCCGCCGCGTTCCTCGCCGCCCAGCCGACGGCGTACTGGCTGACGCCGGAGCGCCATCCGGCGGGCGAGGTGGGCGAGACCGTGGGCGCCCTCGCCGCCCAGGCGCGCGACGAGCGGGCCGCCTTCGCGGTCGTCGTCTACGGACTGCCGGGCCGCGACTGCGGCGGGCACTCCGCGGGAGGGCTCGACCCCGACGCGTACGCCGATTGGATCGGCGAGATCGGCGCCGCCCTCGACACGGCGCGCGACGTGCAGAAGGTCGTCGTGCTCGAGCCGGACGGACTCGCCCTCGCCCCCGAGTGCGGCCTCGTCGAGGAGCGCACGGCCCTGCTGCACGACGCGGTGGGCGCGCTGCAGTCCCCCGGCACGTGGATCTACCTCGACGGCGGCCACAGCGACTGGCTCGGGCCCGAGCGGATGGCCGAGCTCATCTCGGCCGTCGACGTCGCGGGCCAGGTGCGCGGCTTCGCGACCAACGTGTCGAACTACCAGGCCATCTCCGACGAGTTCGCGTACGCGCACGAGCTGTCCGGCCTGCTCGACGGCATGCACGCCGTCGTCGACACCTCGCGCAGCGGCGCCGGCACCGCGCCGGCCGACTGGTGCAACCCGCCGGGTCAGCGGGTCGGAGAGGGGTCGGCGGAGTACGGCGACGACGTCGTCGACGCCAACCTGTGGCTGAAGCCGCCCGGAGAGAGCGACGGCCCCTGCCACGGCGGCCCCGACGCCGGCGCCTGGTGGGCGGACGCGGCGGTCGCTCTGACGCAGGGCGCTCGCTGAGCCGCACGGAGGCCGCACGCGCTCCGGGTAGGGTGTCCGAAGCGGTATTCCGCGCGAGAGGAGACGAGGATGAGCGACGCCGGGGCCCCGCTGAAGACAGCGGTGATCGTCGAAGACGACCCCGACATCCGCCACCTCCTCGTCGATGTGCTCGAGGCGGCCGGGTTCTCGACGGTCTCGGTGGGCAACGGCATCGACGGCGTGCGCGCCGTGCTGCAGTACCAGCCGCTCATCACGACGCTCGACGTGAACATGCCGGGCATCGACGGCTTCGAGGCCGCCCGCCGCATCCGCGCGGGCAGCGACACGTACATCATCATGCTCACGGCCCTCGAGGACGAGGCCGACGTCGTGCTCGGCCTCACCTCGGGAGCCGACGAGTACCTGGGCAAGCCGTTCCGCCCCCGCGAGCTCCGCGCGCGCATCGAGGCGCTCCTGCGCCGACCCCGCTCTGCCCCCGCGCAGGCGCCGCGGCAGGACGCGTCCGGCCCGTCGTTCCCCGGCACGCGGCCGACGACCTCGGCCATCCCGACGACGCGCGAGCCTGCGGCACCGCAGGGATGGCCGCAGGCGGCACCGCAGGGATGGCCGCAGCCCGCGGGCGCGGCCCCCGCCCCGCCGTCTGCGTCCGATGCGCCCGGCGCCACCGCGCCATCCGGCCCGCCGCCCCACGCGCCAGGGCAGGGCATCGGGTCCTCCCCCGGTCAGGGGCGCCCGATCGTGGTCGGACCCGACGCCGGTCCGCAGGAGGGCGCCGTCGCGCGCCGCACGGCGGGCCTCGGCCCCCATACGCTCGTGCACCGCGACCTCTATGTCGACCCCGAGAGCCGCATCGCGCGCATCGACGACGGCGACCTCGACCTGACCCGCACCGAGTTCGACCTGCTCGCCGCGCTCATGGAGTCGAAGCGGCGCGTGCGCAGCAAGGCCGACCTCACGCTCGTGCTGCGAGGCGAGTCGTACGTCACGAGCTACTTCGTGGGCGAAGCCGACAAGCGCGCGATCGAGGCGCACATGACGAACCTGCGCCGCAAGCTCGGCGACAGCCCCGTGTCGCCCCGGTACATCGAGACCGTGCGCGGCGTCGGCTATCGTCTCACGTCGGATCTCTCGCAGGCGTACTGACGCGTCAGACCCGGTAGCCCTGGTGGCGGCGGAGGAGCGTGAAGAGCATCGAGACCGTCTGCACCACGGTCACGACGCCCAGCACGGGCCATCCGACCCAGAGGATCGACGACTGCACGACGGGGCCGAGCATCGACCACACGACGGCCGTCGCGACGAGGACGACGGCGAACAGGGCGAACGGCAGCCAGTGGGTGCTGCGGCCGCCCGTCTCCGCCCTCGCCTGCATGGCCCAGTTGTCGACCTTCTTGCGCGACAGGAAGCGGCTCCACGACCGCAGGAAGTGGCTGAGACGCACCCATATGAACAGCTCCGCCGGGACGATGAGCCCCGCGAACAGGTAGTCGCGTCGCGACCTCGAGGCCATCGTGTGCGCGATGCGCAGGTTGAGCGCGGTGGCGACGGCCGGCGGGATGAGCCACCATGCCGAGAAGACGAAGGCGTTGATGGAGAGCGATCCGGCGAGGAGCAGGAGGAACGCGACGCGCACGAAGAGGTTCGTGAGCATGCTGCCGTTCTCGAGCCACCGCAGGCGGAGGTTGGGATGGAACGGCTGCCCCTTGGTGTCGCCGCGCTGGCCCGGCCACATGAGCTCGATGGCGCCGTAGGTCCACTTCACCTGCTGCGCGTCGTAGGCGCGCAGCGTCGTCATGCCGCCCACGTCGGCGCGCGCGAAGGGGCTGATCTTCGTGAGGTAGCCGGCGCTCTTGATCTGCAGCGAGAGCAGCGAGTCCTCCACCTCGCTGTCCTTCACCCACGGCGTCGACTGGTGGTTGGCGGTCATGACGTCGCGGAGGGCCGCGGTGGCGAAGATCGAGAACTGGCCGCCGAGCACGGCCATGTTGCGGCCGCGCAGGAGGTTCTGCATGTTGAAGGCCGCGAACTGCGTGCGCTGCCCGGCGATGAGGAATTTCGCGATGCCGCCCGCGATCGGCCGGTCGTCGATCGAGTAGATGGCCGAGATGCCGCCGATGCGCGTGTCCGAGACCGCCTCGGTCTCGAGGTACTCGACCGCCCGACGGTCGGCGACGGTGTCGCCGTCGACGCCGAGCAGGTAGTCGTACCCCTCCACGAGCGAGTAGCCGTAGTTGAGCGCCCCGACCTTCTTGTCGGGGTTCTTGCCGATGTCGTGGACGAAGACCTCGGTGAACTGGTCGCCCAGCTCCGTCGACAGCTCGTGCGCGCCGGCGTACTGCGACGCGACGCGCACCGTGCCATCCGAGGAGTTGTTCACGACGACGTGGATGACGTCGGGCACGCGCGTCTGTCCGAGGAGCGCCTCGACGACGGCGCCGATCGACTCCTCCTCGTTGTACGCGGGGATGACGCAGCCGATCGTGGATCGGTGGCCCGGCACGTCCTCGAGCACCGACGCGAAGTCGTCGGCGAAGCCGATGGGCTCGATCGCGCTCGGGGCGGTGATCGGAACGAGGTCCTGCGGCTCCACGTCGGCTCCTGTCGTATCGGGTGCGATTCCAGTCTGGACGGCCGACCTCGGCCCCCGCGCAGGGCCACCTCAAGATCGGCGCAAGGTGCCGGTGCAGGGATCAGCCGGTGCAGGGATCAGCCGGCGCAGGGATCAGTCGGTGCCGGGATCAGCCGGCGAAGATCTCGATCGGGAGCGTGAGGTGCACCGTCTGCTCGAGGAACGAGGCGTCGTCGTTCGCCGCGCCCTCGGCCGAGAGGGTGAGCGCGAAGTCGAGAGTGAGGCCCGTCGTCCCCTCCGGCAGCTGCCCGATCACGGTCTCGGGCACGAGCAGGCCGCCCTGGAAGCTGTTGAGGAGCAGGCCGCGGTCGGAGCGCAGCGTGTCGGTCGGCACGAGCGTGCGCGGGTCGGCCGTGAACTGGAACGGGGCCGGCGTCTGCGACGGGCTGAGCGTGGAGGCGATCGAGACCTGCGACAGGTACACGCGCCGCTTCTGCTCGAGCACGGCCTTCTCGGGGACGCGGTAGTCCGAGACGTTGACGGCGAACCCGAACGTCTTGTCGGAAGCCGTCGTCCACTCCTGCGTGCGCTTGGGGTCGGCCGCCCACACGTCGACGCGGACCTCGAGGTCGTCGGCGACGTCGACCGCGAGCGACACCGAGCCGTCCTGCGTGAACGTCGAGTCGAACGCGGGCGCGGTCGCGGCAACGGCGGCCGGGTCGGGCGTGCGCTCGACGACGGGCGCCCCGATCGCCGCGACGATCTGGCTGCAGCCGGTCGCGGCGAGTGTGGCGGCGAGGAGCGCCGTGGCGGCGAGGATCCGGCGGTTCATGTCGGACGGCCCTTCGGAGGTCGGGGCCCGTGCGCGCCCGCAGGGGGATCGGGGCGCGCACGGGCACGGGATCTGCCCCCGCGCGCCAGGGGGGTTGGGCGCGGGGGCAGGGCATGCGCATTCGGGTTGCGCATCGTTCGCCGCCCCTCCCCAGAAGGGCGACGAGATGATGCAACCACGTCGGGCGGCAGGGATCGAGCGTCTCGCGCCTTCCCTCGGGCAGTCTTGCGCTCGTCTTGAGGTTCGAGTGTTGCCGAGGAGGGTCAGCCCGCGATCGCGACGGTGAGCGTGTCGGTGGCCGTCTGCTTCGCGTACTCGTCGGAGGTCGGGGTCGTCTGCACGAGCAGCTCGTACCTCATCTGAACGGTCACGGAGGCCGCCCCCTCGGGCACCGCGCCGATCGAGAACGTCTGCGAGTAGCTGTACGGCGAGCCGACGAGGTAGCCGTGCGGTTCGGTCGACGCGTCCTCCTGCACGGCGAGCGCGTCACCCGTATCGGGCACGACCGTCATGCTCGCCCGCTGGAGGTAGACGCTCTGTCCGTCGTCGGGAGTGATCATCGTCGACAGCGACAGGCTGATCGGCTTCACCGCCGTCGCCGTCCACTCGTCCATGGAGAGGTCCGACCAGTAGGTCACGTCGACGGAGACGGCGCCGGCTGTCAGCTGGCGCGTCGTGCTGCCGGTCGCGAGGTCGTTGGTCACGGGCGCGGGTGTCGCCGAGGGCGTCGCCGCCGTCGTCTGGTCGCCGAAGGTGCGGGTCGGCGTCGGGGTCGGAGTGGCCGCGCTCGGGGCGGGCGTCTCGGCCGCCGAGGTGTCGAGCCAGGGTGCGGAGCCGCATCCGGTGAGCGCCGCGGCGAGTACGAGGATGCCGATGCCCGTGCCGAGCCTGCGCATGATGCGTCCTTCCCTCCCCCGCGCAGCATTCTACGGGCGCGGTGGGGGGTTCTTGCCGCGCGAGTGGGGGCTTTCGGCCGCTCCCCGGCCCGGAAAGCGGCCGCTTCCCCCCACCGGCGAGAGCCCGCGCGCGGCGCCGTCCGGGGTCAGCCGCCGACCTCGTCCGCGTCGCGCCGGTTTCGGGTCTGCTCGGCGCGCGTGCCCAGCTGGTCGGCGTCGGGGTAGCCCACCTCGGCGAGCGTGAGGCCCCGCGCCGCGAGGACCTTGAACTCGTTGGTGCGGACGAGGGCGTCGCGGATGACCGGAAGGTGCTCCGGGGCGAGCTTCCCCTCCCCGACAGCGACGCACGCTCCGACGAGCGCGCGCACCATGGAGTGGCAGAACGCGTCGGCGCGCACGTTCGCGACGAGGATGCCGCGCTCGTCGCGCCGCCAGTCGAACTCGAGCAGCGTGCGGATGGTCGTGGCCTCGGGCCGCGGCTTGCAGTAGGCCGCGAAATCCCAGAGCCCGACGAGCCCGCGTGCGGCCGCGTCCATGGCCTCGACGTCGAGCTCGGCGCGGACCGTCGTCGTGCGCAGGCGCTCGAGCGGGTCGTACCCGACGAGCTGATCGGCGATCCGGTACTCGTATCGACGCCAGGTCGCCGAGAAGCGCGCATCGAAGCCGTCGAGGGCCGTGGATGTTCGTGTCACGGCGACGTCGGAGTACTGCCCCAGGACGCCGGCCAGCCGCTTCGCCACGGGGGCGATCTCGTCGTCGACGGGCGGGGCGTTGCGGCGTCGCTGCGTGAGCCGCTCCCACTGCTGGTCGTCGACATCGGCATGCGCGACCTGCCCGCTCGCGTGCACGCCGGCGTCGGTGCGTCCGGCGACGACGAGCTGAACGGGCGATCCCGCGATGCGCGTGAGGGCGGCCTCGAGCGTGCCCTGCACGGTGCGGAGCGCCGGCTGCCTCGCCCATCCTCGGAAGTTCGTGCCGTCGTAGGCGATGTCGAGCCGGATCCGCCGCATCGGATCAGGATATCCGGGCGCGCGTGTTCGACTCGTGTGCGACCGGTCCGGATCCGTTGACCGTCCGCCGCGCACCCCAGAAGGATGGTCGTCGACGAGGGGGTGCGCACCCCTCGCCCGGGCGCTCCGCCCGATCACCGACCCCGTCCGGAGCCGTCGTGCTCGTCGTCGATGACGCGTGCCCGCTGCGGGGCCATCATCCGCTCGAAGGAGAGAACGATGGGAACGAAACCCGAATTCGACAGGCGCTCGGTGCTGGGCTTCGGCGTCGCCGGGGCCCTCGCGGCCGCGGCCGGCGTCATCGGCGCCGCCCCCGCGCACGCGACCGGCCAGAGCGCCGCGACCGGCCAGAGCTCCGCGGCGACGGCGGGAGCCGCCGCGAAGCGGCCGGGAACGGTGCGCGCCGTGTTCGGACACGACGCGGTCCGCGTGCTGCGCAACCCGTTGAACGGCTGGGTGCTCTATAGCACCGCGACGCCGGCGCCGGACTACTGGGAGCACTACGACGCCATGACGGTGCCCGGCATCGACGGTCCGGTGAAGGTGTCGGACTACGCCCCGACGCTGTACATGCGCCTCGCCTGGTCGGTGCTGAACCCTGAGGAGGGCGTCTACGGCTGGGAGGTCGACGAGCAGCTCAAGGGGATGATCGCCGAGGCGCGGTCGCGCGACATGCGCCTGGCGTTCCGCGTCGTCGTCGACAGCCGCGACAAGCCGCGCGGCTTCTCTCCCGACTACGTGCGGGCGGCGGGCGCGCAAGGCTACGAGTCGACGAGCGGCTCGCAGACACTGTGGTCGCCGTACCCGGACGACCCCGTGTTCCAGGAGAAGTACGCGGCCTTCCTCGCGGCGTTCGCCGACCGATTCGGCGACCCCGCCGAGATGGACTTCATCGACGGCTACGGCCTCGGAAAATGGGGCGAGGGCCATTCGATGCTCTACCTCGATCCGGCCAACCGCGAGGCGGTGTGGAACTGGAACATCGACCTCTACACGCGTCTCTTCCCCCGCGTCCCGCTCGCGGTCAACTACCACCGGCTCATCGGCGCCGTGGGCAGCGGATGGGGCGCCGCCGATCCCGAGAGCCGCCGCATGCTCGACAGCACGTACGAGAAGGGGTGGGTGCCGCGTCACGACGCGTTCGGCATGACGACCTACTACGGCCAGTGGGAGCGCGAGGTGGCCGGCGCCTGGCTCTATCGCCGCCCCATCATCATGGAGGGAGGCTGGGTCACGGGCAGCCACAGCTACTCCGACGACCCCCGCGGGTACGAGACGCCGGCCGACGTGCGGCAGGGGGAGTATGACGACTCGGCGCAGGCGCACGTCAACTCGATGGACTTCCGCGTGGGCGAGACCGACTCGTGGTTCGAGGAGCGCTTCGACCTCGTCCAGGCGTTCAACGCGCAGGGCGGCTACCGTCTGCACCCGGCCGCGGTCGAGGCACCCGCCGCGCTCGCCCCCGGCGCGCAGGCCGCCATCACCCACTCGTGGGTCAACGAGGGCTGGGGCTTCCTGCCCAACGACCTGCCGGCGTGGGCGCACAAGTACCGCGTCGCGTTCGCGCTGCTCGACGGCGCCGGCGACCCCGTCGAGGTGCTCGTCGACGAGGTCGTGGAACCCGCGGAGTGGCGCGCCCACCGCGACAACGCGTACTCCTTCATGGGGCGGATCGGCCAGGTTCCCCGCGGCCGCTACCGCTGGGGCGTCGCGATCGTCGACACCACCCGAGGCGACGAGCCCGGCATCGAGCTCGCCTCCGACGGTGAGACGACGGCGAGCGGATGGCTCGTCGTCGGCGGCTGCACGGTCTCCTGACCGGTGTCGGCGGACGGGCGAGGCGCGGAGGATCCGCCCCTCGCCCGTCTCATCGTGCGAGGACGCCGTCCCAGGGCACGAACGACGCGACGTCGACGACGTGGACGGCACCGTCGTCCCACCGCGCGGTGACGACCGTGCCGTCGACGTCGAGGGCGAAGCCTCCGCTCGGATCGCGCGGTCGACGAGAGAGCGCGTGCAGGCTCGCGAAGACGGAGGGGCTCCCGTCCGTCTCCCCGCGGAGCACGGGCACCGCGGAGAACCGGGCGAACGCATCGCAGCCGTCGTGCTCGACGACCTCGGTGCGCGCCCAGCCGTGCAGGCCGATGATCGCGCTCGAGAGGCCCGCCGTGTTCGTCACGGAGGCACGCCGCCCATCGGAGCGCCCGGCGACCGCCCGGTCGTCGGCGACAGCCCACCCGCCCTCCCTCACGGATCGCGGGCCGTCCGACAGCACGAGGTGGATGCGCAGCTCGTCGTCGCCGTGGACGATCGTCACCGACATCACAGCGCACCCCGGCAGGGGCCGGCCGTCCCGCTGCGGGATGTGCACGGAGCCCGCGATCGCGCCTTCCACGCGCATGGCGCGGATGACGCCGCGGCGGCTCGCGCGCCCATCGTCGGCGATGAGGGCGAGGTGGCCGTCGACGCCGTCTTCCCACGCCCGCCCCGTCCCCGGCGCGGTGTGGCTCGAGTACCCGAGCTTGGCGTAGTGCGGGTCGTCCGGGTCGGGCCGTGTCGGCTCGACGGGGATCTCGCAGTGGTCGGTGCCGTGGTTCGCGAGGCGCACGATGCCGTCGCTCTGGCGCACGACGATCCATCCCGCCCCCGCGATCGCACGCGCGCCGGGGGCGCCGTCGGCCGGCTGCGCGCGCTCCGGCTCGGTCCACACCGGGGCGTCGGCGGGCAGCGCGAGCCCGAGGAAGCCGATGCCCGCGAGGTACGACGACCCGAAGCCGCTGTAGGTCTGCGCGATCGGCTCGTGCGGGCGCAGCCATCCGAGGCCGAGAGGTTCGTCGATGCCGACCCCCGCGTCGACGAACCGGCGCAGCACTCCCGAGGCGAGCCTCCTCGTCGTGCCGTGGAAGAGCGCGTTCGCGCCCGACATCTCCGCACACCAGAGCGCGGCGAGCACCGCCGTCCGGTAGGTCAGCGAGCGCCCGATGTGCACGGGCGAGCCGTCGGCGGCCACGAGATCGGCGAACGACTCCGTGAAGGCGTAGAGCCGCTCGAGATGGCGTATGTCGCCCGATCCCGTCATGCGGTGCCAGGCCCAGAGGTACGGGTGGATCGCCCAGGCGTTGTAGTAGTCGACGGCGTGCTCCGGGCCGTCCGTGTACCACCCCTGTTCGAGGTACCACGACTCCACGCGGGCGACGTTGCGTGCGCCGATCGCGCCGGACGCGTCCTCCCCGACCGACCGCAGGAACCCCTCGGCCATGGCGGGGAACAGCTGCCAGTTGTTGTGCCACACCTCGAGCCGCGCGTGGTGGCGGAGCCACGCTGCGATGCGCCGCTGCTCCGGTCGGGTGAGCCCGCCCCACAGACGCTCGCCCGCGATGTGGAGGCCGAAGGCGATGTTCGCGGCCTCGACGATCGAGTTGGTCACGCCGGTCACGGGAGCTCGGCACTGTACGCCGAGGGGCCATGCCTCTGCGCCGTCCGGATCGGTTCCCGCGAGCAGAGCGCGGGCGTACCGCTCCCGGATGCGATCGGCCGCGTCCGTCTCCGTCCCCGCGATGACGGGGGCGGCGAGGAGGAACGAGCGGCCGATCGCCTCCATGCTCTCCCGGCGCTCCCCGTCGGCCGTCACGCGCCCCGGAAGCCGCGGCGCCGCGCCGCCCGGGCTCGCGAACCGCTCGACCTGGTCGAGCCAGCGCAGGCCGACGGCCTCCCAGTGCGCGCGCGTCCATCCTGTGAACGGCGAGAGCTCGCGGTCTTCGGGCGGCGGGGCGAAGGCGGGCAGCGGCGCGCTCACGGGGTCCTCGTCTCGACGGGGCGGATGACGATCCGCAGCGCGCCGGCGCGGCCCGGCTCCCGCGGGGTGAGAAGGACGCGGAAGACGGCGTCTCCCCAGGCGTCGGACAGCCGCTCATCGTCGACGGCGATCCGTTCTACGCCGATGTCGAGATCGTCGAGGGCGAAGGCCAGCCGTGCGGGGCCGACGACGAGCCCGTGCGCGTCGGCGACGGGCTCGGCGGACGTCATGAGGACGAGCGTCATGCGTCGCGCGTCGGCGAACTCCCACGCATCGTCGACGACGACCTCCCGCGCGCGGCGGTCGAGCGAGACGGTGCGCGTGCAGCGGACGAGGCCGCTCTCCGCGGGGTAGGCCGGGGCGAGGTCCATCGAGAGCGCCGCGCGCACGCCCTCGTCCGAGAAGACGACATCCGCGGCGCGGAATGCGGCGCCCTCGCGCTGCTCCACGCCGTCGGGAAGCGGCACGCCGTGCCATCCGGAGCGCATGGTCCAGATCGTGTAGCGGGTGGCCGGCTCGAACGTCGCGCGCCGGTAGACGCCCACGCCGACGTCGATGAGCACGGGGCTCCCGTCGAGCGACACGATCACCCCGCCCGCGTCGTTGTGGTTGTGGCTGACGTCGTTGTGCCCGCCCTTGGCGGCGATCGCGAACCCCGAGACGTCGTGCCCGCGCTCGCGCGCGACCGCGATCTCCGTGCTCGGCGCGAACCACGATACGGGCATGCCCGGCTCCGCCGGCCCCGCGTGCTCCCAGCCCGGATCGCGCAGCGCCGCGAGCGTGCGGAGGAAGAGCGGCGCCAGCTGCCCGCCGAAGCCGAGCGGATGGGCGCGCCCCATCCAGCGCGCATGGCGCACGACGGCATCGTCGTCGATTCGCGCCCCGAACCGCGCGAGCAGATGCCAGACCGCGTTCTCGGGGTGCACGGCCGAGCCGTCGGAGAAGTTCACCTGCCGCTCGGCGTCGATCTGCATACGCAGCGGGAAGCGGCACATCTCCACGACCGGCTCCACGCCGTATCCCTGGAACACGCCGCCAGTGAGGTGCTCGACGGCCTCGAGCGCTTCGAACAGCGTCGCCCCGGCCCACCACCAGTACGTCGCGCCCTCGTCGCACGACCCGTCTGGTGCGTACCCGTCCCGGAAGCGGTCGAGGATCGCAAGTGCGCGCTCGACGGTGCGCTCGAGTCGGTCGCGGTCGTCCTCGACGGCGGCTGCGCAAGCGAGCACGTTCGACACGATCCACGGCGCCCAGTTGTTCGGGGGCGCATCGATTCCGTGCCAGAAGTACGTCTCGCGCTCCCACGGGTCGAGCACACGTCGTCGGATCTCGTGGCGGACGCGGTCGCGGATGCCGGGGAACCGGCGATCGAGCGCAGCGCCGGCGATGGCGTCGACGGCCGCGAGCATGCCGCCCGTCGCGGCGCACGCGAGATCGAGGATGTCGCGGCCGGGCTGCGGCAGAAGGGGCCGCTCGCCGTTCTCGGGCAGCGCGTAGTGGTTCGGCAGGCACCAGGCGCTGAGCTCGCTGAGGCGCCAGACCGCGTCGGCGAGACGCGGGCCCCACCCGTCGTCTCCCGTCGCCGCCCAGGCGAGCACCGACGACGCCGTCTCGCCGAGCAGCGCCTGGTGGGCCCGTTCGTACGGCAGGCGCTCGCCCGTCTCCCCGTAATGGACCCAGAGGGCGAGATTCGGCGCGGCTTCCGCCGCCTGGTCGCGCCGGCGATCGGCCTCCGCGCAGAGCGAGGCGACGACGGAGGGCGGCAGGTGCGCCCACGCATCGCGGTCGTCGATCCGAGGCGCAGGGCGCCATGCGCCCGGGCGGACGGCCGCTCTCGCCATCGGGTCGAACCGCCCGACGAAGCTGTCGCGCGTCACGCGATCACCTCGAGCCTGTCGGCCGTGATCGTCTCGGCGAACGCCCCGGTCGTGCCGAAGCGCACGACCTCGTCGACGATGTGGGTCGCGAGGCGGCGCAGCTCGTTGCCCTGCGACCCGGCGATGTGCGGGGTGAGGAACGTGTGCGGCGTCGCCCTCAGCCGGGAGTCCGCCGGCAGCGGCTCCACGGCCGTGACGTCGAGTACGGCCGCGATGTCGCCGCGCTCGAGCCGGTCGGCGAGCGCCTCCTCGTCGACGAGATCGCCGCGTGCCGTGTTCACGAGCGTCGTGCCGGGGCGCATGAGGGCGATCGCGCGGCGGTCGATCATGTGGTGCGTCGTCGGCAGGGAGGGCGCGTGCAGCGTGACGACGTCGCTCGTGGCGATCAGCTCGTCGAGGGACACGCACGGGACGCCGAGGAGCGCGCGCCCGGCATCGTCGAGCGTCGGGTCCGTCACGACCACCTCCATGTCGAGCGAGGAGAGATGCCGCAGCAGGAGCCGGCCGATGTGCGATGCGCCGACGACGCCGACCCGCACGCCGTGCGCTCCGACCGTGGGCCATGCCGACTCCGCGTGACCGGGTCGGCCGGCGCGGAGCTCGTCCGCCGCCCAGAATGCGCGCTTCGCGGCGAGGATGATCGCGGCGAGCGCGTACTCGGCGACGGGGACGGCGTTCGCGCTCGCGCTCGATGCGACGACGACGCCGCGCGCGAGCAGCGCGTCCGAGACGACGGGACGGATGGTGCCGGCCGAGTGGGCGACCGCCCGCACGTTCGGCAGCGCCGCGAGCACGTCGCCCTCGATGACGGGCGTGCCCCATCCCGTGACGACGATCTCCGCGTCGGCGAGGAGCGCGCGGTGCGCGGGCTTCTCGGGGTCGAGAGGGTACGGGGCGAGCAGGCGCAGTGACGGGTCGGCGTGCAGCCGCGCCGTGTCGGCGGCGTCGAACACCCGTCGGAACGTCTCGTCTGGCATGAGGAAGGCGACCCGTCGTCGCCCATCGTCCTCGGTGGTGTGCGGCATCGTCGACCCCTCCATCGCATCGCGTCGGCGCCGCCCATCTGAATACGGCGCTCGCGGCGGCGTCAAGATCCCGCGTTCAAACGATCATGAGTCGAACATCATCGGGGGGCACCGGTGGAGCGGCGGAGCACGAGATTGGGCCTCAGCGTGACATGCCTCGATGTCAGGGCGCGCTCGGGCGTCGCCGAGACCCGGTCGAAGAGCATGTCCGCGGCGAGCCATCCGATGTCGCGCTTGGGCGGGCCGACGGCCGTCAGCGGCACCGCGGCGAGCGCGGCGACCTCGTCGTCGTAGGCCACGACCGACAGGTCGCCCGGCACCGCGACGCCGAGCGCGATCGCGGCCTCGACGAACTCGACGGCGTACCGGTCGGAGTGGACGAACACCGCCGTCGTGCCGTCGGCGAGACAGCGCTGGAGGAACGCAGTGCTCTGCTCGCGGATGCCCGAGCGGTGATCGACGACGACCGTCTGCGCCGCCACCCCGAACGACGCGGCAGCCCTGTCGAAGCCGACGCGCAGGTGCGGCATCGTGGGCGTCTCGAACGTCACCATGCCGACGCGGCGATGCCCGAGCTCGGCGAACAGCCTCACCGCCATGGTCGCGCCGGCGGCGTGATCCGAGCGGACGAGGTCGAGGGCGCTCGCCGTGGGGGCGTCGTCGAGCGAGCGCTCCACGACGACCGCCGGGACGGGCGAGTCGAGGAGCTGCTCGAACGTCGGCACGGCGTCGTTGACGCTGGAGGTGACGAGCAGCCCGTCGACGCCGGCCTCGATGAGCCGCCCGACCTGGAAGCGCTCGCGCTCGGCGTCGTAGTCGGAGATGCCGAGCACGAGTCGCCCGCCGAGCGTGTGCACGCGCTCGACGGCGCCGTCGACGATCGAGGGGAAGTAGTAGCTGGGGTCGGGCACGACGAAGCCGAAGGTGAAGAGCGGCTCGTCGTAGTCGGGTACCGGTCCGCTGGATGAGCGCGGGGCGGGGCGATGCGCGCCGGCGGCGGGCGCCCCGCTCTCCCTCGCCACCGCGCCGCCGTGCACGCGGCGGAGGAGGTTCTGCTCCGCGAGCTCGCGGAGGTCGCGACGGACCGTCATGGCCGAGATGCCCATGCGCTCGGCGAAGTCGGTCGCCGAGAGGCTGCCATGCAGACGCAGCTCCGAGAGGATGCGCTCCTGCCGCTGCGAGAGATCCATGTCCGCTCCATGTTCGATTCCTGATCGAGTGAATACGCTGCCTTGACTTTAGCGGCACGCGATTTCCAGGATGAGGATCGTTCCGGATGGCCCGCGCGCCCCGGACCCACGTAGCAACGGAGGTACGTCCATGCGCCCACCCGCGCCCTTCTCCCGCCGGGCCTTCCTCGGCGGAGCCCTGGCGGCGGGGCTGTCCGCCCTGACGCTGACGGGTTGCTCCACGAACGCCTTCAGCGGGAAGTCCCGCACGATCACCGTCATGACCGTCGCGAACGAGGTCACCGACGAGCTCCTCGCGTCGTGGGAGGCCGCCTACCCCGACATCGGGCTGTCGTTCATCACCTTCGACCAGATCCGGCTGAACTCGATGATCGCCGCCGGCAACCCGCCCGACGTCGTGCGGGCGACAGGGGCGTCGCAGTCGGCGTACTACGCCGCGCGCGGCATCTCGCATCCGCTCGACGACTACCTCCGCGCGAGCAGCATCCTGCGCCTGGACGATCTCGCCGCCGTCAACGATGTCTGGCGGTGGGACGGCACGACGCAGGGCGTCGGCGCCTACTACGGGATCACCAAGGACTGGTCGCAGGATCTCATGTACTGGGTCAACACCCGCATGCTCGAGGAGGCGGGCCTGCCGCAGCCGACGGACGACGCGCCCCTGTCGCACGCCGACCTGCTCGAGTACGGCAAGGAGATGACCTTTCGCTCGGGCGGCAAGGTCACGCAGTACGGGCTGTTCCAGACCACGCCGCGGATCGCCGGAATCTCCACCATGGTGGCGTCGGCGGGCGGCAGCGTCTACAACGACGACCTGACCGAGATCGACCTCACCTCCCCCGAGGCACGCCAGGCTCTGCAGTGGTACGTCGACGTCGCCGCGGCGCGCATCGGCTACACGCTCGTCGACGTCAGCCCGGAAGGCTGGGACTGGCCCGGCTTCTCGGCGCAGCGGCTCGCGATGGACGGTGCCGGCTACTGGATGACGGGCCAGATCACCCCCGACCAGGAGGTCGAGCCGTACGCCCGGCTCTGCGCCGCGCCCATGATGGGCAGGACGCGCGTGAGCCCGACGACCGCCGCGACGGGCTTCTGGATCTCGGCGAAGTCGTCCATGAAGGACGAGGCGTTCGCCTTCGTGGAGTGGTTCTGCGGCGGCGAGCCCGCCGCGCAGCGGGCGACGACCGGATGGGGCATCCCCACGGTCGACAGCCTCGTCGAACGTCTTCCGCAGGAGACCGATCTGCAGAAGGCGGCCTACGCCACGCAGATCAACGAGCAGAAGTACCTCTCCGTCGTGCCGGCCTCGCCGTTCATCGACGCCACGGCGATCGACGCCTCACTCGCCGACGCCTTCGCCCGCGCTGTGCGCGGCGACATCTCCGTCGGCCAGTGGGCCGACTCCGCCACCGACTCGGTGAACGCCCTGCTCCGCACGGGCGCGTCGCTCGTGGGGAAGTGATCGCATGGCCATCCTGACCACCGCTCCGGCCGCCGCCCCGGCGCCGGGCGCCCCTGTGCCCTCCCGTCCGCACCGCCGGCCATCCGCGCGTCGTCGGAAGGAGGGCCGCGCGTTCTACGCCTTCATCTCGCCCTGGCTCGCCGGCACCGTCCTGCTGACGCTCTTCCCGCTCGCGTACGCGTTCGTCATCAGCATGACGAACTGGGACGGCATCTCGCCGTCCTTCTCGTGGGTCGGGCTCGGCAACTACGGCGACGTCCTCGTCGACCCCGGCACGTGGGCCAGCCTCGGCCGCACGGGCGTGCTCGCGGCGATCGTCGTCCCGATCACGATCATCGGGAGCCTGCTCCTCGCGGTGCTCCTCAACCAGCGCGTGCGAGGGCGCACCTGGTTCCGTTCGTTCATCTACCTCCCGGCGATCGTGCCTCCCGTCGCCGCGACCCTCACATGGAAGCTCATCTTCGACCGCGACACCGGCGCCCTCAACGGCTTCCTCGCCCAGCTGGGACTCGACGCCGTGGACTGGTTCAACGGCGACGCCGTCTTCGGCGTCCTCATCGTCGTCATGCTGTGGGGCATCGGCGGCGGCGTCATCATCAACCTGGCCGCCCTGCAGGACGTGTCCGCCGAGCTGACCGAGGCGGCCGTCCTCGACGGCGCGAACGCCGCCCAGCGCTTCTGGCACGTGACACTGCCCGCCATCTCGCCCGTCATCCTCTTCCAGACCATCACGACGACGATCGGCGCCCTCCAGACGTTCGTCCCCGCGCTGCTCCTCTCCCCTGCATCCGGCGCCGCGGCCATCACCGCCGTGCCGGAGGCGAACCAGATCTTCATGATCGACGTCTACGCCAAGTACTTCGCCTACTCGCAGTACGGCCCCGCCTCGGCCATGCTCTGGCTGTTCTTCCTCGCCATCCTGCTCGTCACCGTGCTGACCTTCAAGATCGGCGGGAGAACGGTGTTCTACGCGGTCGACCCGTCCGAGAAGGGACGCTGACATGTCCACCACCACACGCGTCATCACGACCGCCGGCGCACCTCGCCGCGTCCGCGAGCGGCTGCACGCCCGCCCCGTGCTGTTCACCGTGCTCGCGATCATCTCGATCGCGCTCCTGCTGCCGTTCGCGCTGCTGCTCATCACGGCCCTCAAGACGCCCGAGCAGCTCGCCAGCGGCGACTTCGTGTGGTTCCCGGTGCCCCCGGCCCTGGGCAACTTCGCGCAGGCCGTGACCGAGCAGCCGTTCTTCGTCTACGCCGCGAACTCGTTCTTCCTCGCCTCGATCTCCGGCCTGCTGTCGACGTTCTTCTCGGCCCTCGTGGGGTACGGCTTCGCGCGTCTGAAGGGGCCGGGGAAGGGGTTCCTCTTCGGCGTCCTCATCTCGATGATGCTCGTGCCCGGCATCGTGACGCTGATCCCGACGTACCTGCTGTTCGCGCGGATCGGCCTGGTCGGAACCTACTGGCCGTGGGTGCTGTGGGGCATCGCCGGATCGCCCTATCTGATCTTCCTCTACCGCCAGTTCTTCGCGGGCCTGCCCCGCGAGCTCGAGGAGGCGGCGACGCTCGACGGGTGCTCGCGGTTCGGCACTTTCCTGCGCATCTTCATCCCCATGTCGAAGCCGATCATCGTCACCGTGTTCGTGCTGTCGTTCACGGGAGTGTGGGGCGACTTCATCACCCCCAACCTGCTGCTCAACTACGACAACACGACGCTCGCGGTCGCGCTCACGACGGGCTACGTCAACGACCAGGGGTTCCCGCTCAACAACCTCATCGCCGCAGCCTCGATCCTCTACGTCGTGCCGATGATCATCGTGTTCCTGTTCGCGCAGCGCAGCTACGTGGCCGGATTCGCCACCTCGGGCATCAAGTAGATGGCGCTCGCGAGGACCGCGCTACAGCCGCGCGATCCCCGCCAGCACGACGCGCGCCGACAGCTCGGCGGCGCCGTCGAGATGCGTGCGGAACTCGGTGCCGTCGGGGGCGCACAGGTCGCTGATGGCGCGCACCGACACGAACGGCACGCCGTGGTTGTGGGCGATCTGCGCGACGGCGGCCGTCTCCATGTCGACGACGAGGATTCCCGGGAAGGTTGCGCGCAGCCCGCGCGCGATGTCGACCGTGACGAACTTCTCGCCCGAGCCGATGCCGCCACGGCGCACCGTGACGCCCTGCGGAGCCGCGGCGACGAACGCGGCGGAGGCCGCGCCATCCGCCTCGTACGACGCCGGCATGCCGGGAACCTGCCCCGCCTCGTAGCCGAAGGCACGGGCATCCGCCTCGACGTTGACGTACCGGTCGCCGACGAAGACGTCGCCGACCTCGACGCCCGCCGCGAGCCCGCCCGCCGAGCCGGCGGAGACGAGCAGCACGTCGTCGCCGTAGCGGTGGAGGGCTCCGACCGCGGCATCTGCCGCGTTCACCATCCCGACACCCGACTGGACGAGGACGACCGTGCGCCCGCCGACGACGATGCCGTGGTGCACGGCGCGGGCGATCCGGACGGGCTCGCTCACCTCGGAGGCGGCGTCGAGGAAGGGCTGCGCCTCCTCCTCCATCGCCACCTGGACGACGACGGTCGTCATGCCGCGAACACCGTCGTCCACGCGTCGCGCTCCGCGAGGAACGCGCGCGCCGCCCGCTGCGCGCCGTCGAGCGTGTGGTTCGCGCCCCATCCGCACTGGACCTCGTTCGCGGCGGGCACCTCGTCGGCCGCGAGGATGTCCTCGAGGGTCGCCTGCACGAGCGCCGCCACCTCGTCGACCGAGTGCTCGCCCTGCAGGATGAGGTAGAAGCCCGTCTGGCATCCCATCGGCGAGAAGTCGATGACGCGATCGGAGTGGTTGCGGCTCTTCTCCGCGAAGAGGTGCTCGAGGGAGTGCACGGTCGGCATCTCGAGGTGCGCGACGTTCGGCTGCGCGAAGCGCACGTCGTACTTCACGATGACGTCGCCTGCCGGCAGCTGCTTGCGGTCGGCGAGGCGCAGGTACGGCGCGGCGACGATGCGGTGGTCGAGGTTGAACGACTCGACGTTCATGCGGGGCGTTTCGGTCACCCTCCGAGCCTACGCGGATGGCCGCGGTGCGGCGCGGCGCGTGACGGGGCGCGACGGGCGCGGCGCGGCGCGGCGCGGGATTCTGCCGAGGCTACCTTTCGTCGTCGAGACCAGCGTTCCCGGCATGGGCTTCGACGACCGGGGCTAGTGTCGACGGGATGCGGATCGCCGCGCCTCCTACTCGCCCCCGAGCGTGCCGCTCAGCCGCCCGTGGAAGCGCCGCGACGGAGCGTTCAGCCCGACGATCTCCACGGCGATGCCGTGGCGGGCGTACTTCGTCTCGATCGCGTCGAGCGCCGCGACCGACGACGCGTCCCACACGTGCGAACGCGACATGTCGATGACGACGTTCGGCGGGTCCTCCGCGTACGCGAACTGGTTCGTGAGGTCGTTCGACGACGCGAAGAACAGCTCGCCGTCGACCTCGTACCGGGCCACGCCATCCGACACCGTGCGGCGCACGGTCGTGAAGTGCGCGACGCGGCGCGCGAACAGCACCATCGCGAGGAGCACCCCGCCGCCCACGCCGATGGCGAGGTTGTGCGTCGCGACCGTCGCGACGACCGTGACGAGCATGACCGCCGTCTCGCTCCGGGGCATCCGGCGCAGCGTCGACGGCCGCAGGCTGTGCCAGTCGAACGCCGCGACCGACACCATGATCATGACCGCGACGAGCGCCGCCATGGGGATCACGGCCACGACGTCGCCGAGCAGCACGACGAGCACGAGCAGGAAGACGCCCGCCAGGAACGTCGAGATGCGGGTGCGGGCACCCGACACACGCACGTTCATCATGGTCTGCCCGACGACGGCGCAGCCCCCCATCCCGCCGAAGAGCGCGGACGAGAACTGCGCGACGCCCTGTCCCCACGCCTCGCGCGTCTTCGACGACCGCGTGTCGGTGATCTCGTCGACGAGCTTCGCGGTCATGAGCGATTCGAGCAGGCCGACGAGGGCGACGCCGACCGCGTACGGCGCGATGATGCGCAGCGTGTCGAGCGTGAGCGGCACATCCGGCAGGAACAGCGACGGCAGGCTCTCCGGCAGCGCACCCTCGTCGCCGACCGTGGGGATGTCGATGTGGAAGACGACGGCGACGATCGTCAGCACGATGATCGCGATGAGGGGTGCCGGGATGGCGGTCGTGAGCTTCGGGAAGGCCACGATGATCGCGACGCCCGCCACGACGAGCGGATAGACGAGCCACGGGACACCCACGACGTGCGGGATCTGTGAGATGAGGACGAGGATGGCCAGGGCGTTCACGAAGCCCGTCATGACGCTGCGCGGGATGAAGCGAAGCAGCTTCGCGACGCCGAGCACCGCGAGGAGCACCTGGATGACGCCCGCGAGCATGATCGTCGCGATGAGGTAGTCGAGCCCGTAGGTCGGCGCGACGGGGGCGACGACGAGGGCCACGGCTCCGGTCGCCGCCGAGATCATGGCCGGGCGCCCGCCGACGAACGCGATGACGACGCCCATGATGAACGACGAGAAGAGCCCGACGCGCGGGTCGACGCCCGCAATGATCGAGAACGCGATCGCCTCGGGGATGAGCGCGAGCGCGACGACGAGTCCCGCGAGCACCTCGCGGGTGAGCAGTCGCGGAGACCGGAGCGTGCGGAGGACGGCGGACACGGGGCTCCTCGAGACGTGCGGGATGCGGGCGGACGGCCCCTCCCCACCCTACGGCCCCCGGCGGCGCCTCCTCGCTCCGCGGGGACCGGCCGGCGCTGCCGGTGCCCGTGCGTCCCGCAGGCCGGCCGCCCGTGCGTCCCGCAGGGGCGCCGCACCGTCCCGCACGCAGAAGCGCCCCGCACCTGACGGTGCGGGGCGCTTCGAGAGCGGGAGGCCTACTTGGCCTCGGTCTCCTCGGCCGGAGCCTCGGCAGCCTCGTCGGCAGCCGGCGCCTCGTCGGCGGCGGGCGCCTCGTCGGCGGCGGGAGCGTCCTCGGCCGGAGCCTCGGCGACCTCGGCCTCGGCAGTCTCCTCGCCCGGAGCCTCGTCCTCGACCGGAGCCGCAGCGGCGGTCTCGGCCTTCGGCGCGGCCTTCTTCGTCTTCGGCGACACGGGCTCGAGCACGAGCTCGATCACGGCCATGGGGGCGTTGTCGCCCTTGCGGTTGCCGACCTTCGTGATGCGCGTGTAGCCGCCCTCACGGTCCGCGACGAGCGGAGCGATCTCGTTGAACAGGACGTGCACGACTTCCTTGTCACCGATCACGGAAAGGACCGTGCGACGGGCGTGCAGGTCGCCGCGCTTGGCCTTGGTGATGAGGCGCTCAGCCAGGGGGCGGAGGCGCTTGGCCTTCGTCTCCGTGGTCTTGATCGACTTGTGGGTGAACAGAGCCGCGGCGAGGTTCGCGAGAAGCAGACGCTCGTGGGCGGGGCCGCCGCCGAGGCGGGCACCCTTCGTGGGCTTGGGCATTTCTTGTTACTCCAGAATCGGGGCGGGAAGTCGGATCAGAGGGACTCTTCGTCGTAGCCGCTGTAGAAGCCGGTGCCGTCGAAACCGGGCACCGAGTCCTTCAGCGACAGACCGAGCGAGACGAGCTTGTCGCGCACCTCGTCGACCGACTTCTGACCGAAGTTGCGGATGTTCATGAGCTGCGTCTCCGAGAGGGCGACGAGCTCGCTGACCGTGTTGATTCCCTCGCGCTTGAGGCAGTTGTACGAGCGGACCGACAGGTCGAGGTCCTCGATCGGCATCGACAGCTCGTTCGAGAGGACGGTCTCGACCGGCGCGGGGCCGATCTCGATGCCCTCCGCCTCGACGTTCAGCTCGCGGGCGAGACCGAACAGCTCGACGAGCGTGCGGCCGGCCGACGCGACGGCGTCGCGGGGCGCGATGGATGCCTTCGTCTCGACGTCCAGGATGAGCTTGTCGAAGTCGGTGCGCTCACCGGCACGGGTCGCGTCGACGCGGTAGCTCACCTTGAAGACGGGCGAGTAGATCGAGTCGACGGGGATCTGACCGGCCTCGGCGTACTCGTTGCGGTTCTGCGTCGCCGAGACGTAGCCGCGACCGCGCTCGATCGTGAGCTCGAGCTCGAACTTCGCGTCCGAGTTGAGCGTCGCGATGACGAGCTCGGGGTTGTGCACCTCGACGCCCGCGGGGGCAGAGATGTCGGCGGCCGTGACCTCGCCGGCGCCCGTCTTGCGGAGGTACGCCGTGATGGGCTCGTCGCGCTCGCTCGAGACGACCAGCTGCTTGATGTTGAGGATGATCTCGGTGACATCCTCCTTCACGCCGGGGATCGTGCTGAACTCGTGCAGCACGCCGTCGATGCGGATGCTCGTGACAGCCGCGCCGGGGATCGACGAGAGGAGGCTGCGGCGGAGCGCGTTGCCGATCGTGTAGCCGAAGCCGGGCTCGAGCGGCTCGATGACGAACCGGCTGCGGAACTCCGAGATCTTCTCCTCGGTGAGGGTCGGACGCTGTGCGATGAGCACTATGTGTTCCTTTCGATCAAGTGCCCGCTATATGACACTTGCGTGGATGAGGTCTTGAGTTGTACTCGGGACCCAGCGCGAGCCGGGCCGGAACGGCGAATGCGCCGGGGTGCTCTCGCGAGCACCCCGGCGAAGACGGTTCTCAGACGCGGCGGCGCTTCGGCGGACGGCAGCCGTTGTGCGCCTGCGGCGTGACATCCGAGATCGAGCCGACCTCGAGGCCCGCGGCCTGCAGCGAACGGATCGCGGTCTCGCGACCCGAGCCGGGGCCCTTGACGAAGACGTCGACCTTCTTGACGCCGTGCTCCTGCGCCTGGCGCGCAGCGGACTCCGCGGCGAGACCGGCGGCGAACGGCGTCGACTTGCGCGAGCCCTTGAAGCCCACGCCGCCCGACGACGCCCAGCTGATGACAGCGCCGGACGGGTCGGTGATCGACACGATCGTGTTGTTGAACGTCGACTTGATGTGGGCCTGGCCCAGCGCGATGTTCTTCTTCTCCTTGCGGCGCGGCTTGCGCGCAGCAGTCTTGGGTGCAGCCATGTTCTTCTCCTGAACCTATCCGCGCGCCTTAGCGGGCCTTCTTCTTACCGGCAACGGTGCGCTTGGGACCCTTGCGCGTACGCGCGTTGGTCTTCGTGCGCTGACCGCGGACCGGGAGGCCACGGCGGTGACGGAGGCCCTCGTAGGAGCCGATCTCGACCTTGCGGCGGATGTCGGCCGCCACCTCGCGGCGGAGGTCACCCTCCACCTTGTAGTTGCCCTCGATGTAGTCGCGCAGCGCGACGAGCTGGTCGTCCGAGAGGTCCTTGACGCGGATGTTCTCGTCGATGCCCGTGGCGGCGAGGATCTCGTTCGAGCGGGTACGGCCAACGCCGTAGATGTACGTGAGTGCGATCACCACGCGCTTGTCGCGCGGGATGTCGACGCCGGCAAGACGTGCCATGCGGTTCTCCTGTTGTCGATGGAGGTGTGGAGCAGGATCGGTGCCCGGGCCTCCGCCCCGAGGTGTCCCCCGCCGTGCGGGTTCTGATCCTGCCGAGATTCAGTTGTCGGTGTCTGCGCTGCGCGCCTCGCGAGACCTCGTATGAGGATCCTCGTGCGAGGCTCGGCTCAACCCTGGCGCTGCTTGTGGCGCGGGTTGCTCTTGCAGATCACCATGACGCGGCCGTGGCGGCGGATCACCTTGCAGTGGTCGCAGATCGGCTTGACGCTGGGGTTGACCTTCATGTTGCTTCCTGTTCGCTGTCTTCGTACCGGCGTGCGGGCACGCCGGTCGTTACTTCTCGGCCGATCAGCGGTAGCGGTAGACGATACGACCGCGCGTGAGGTCGTACGGGCTCAGCTCGACGACGACACGGTCCTCGGGGATGATGCGGATGTAGTTCTGGCGCATCTTGCCCGAGATCGTCGCGAGCACCTTGTGCCCAGCGGGCTTGTCGAGCTCGACACGGAACATCGCGTTCGGCAGCGCCTCCACGATGGTCCCCTCGGACTCGATGACTCCGTCTTTCTTCGCCATAGCCTCGCTCGCGTAGCTGCAGACCGGCCGGTCTGCGGTGGGTGGGATGGTGGTGCCGGCTCGTCTCGACGACACGCCGGGATGAGGCGCAAGGCACCAAAGATCTATGTTAGGTCACGTCGGGCGTGTCGGCAACCTCGGCGTGTCGCCGGGTCGCGCCGACGGTCACTGCGCGAGGAGCGGGGCCAGGTCGGCCTCGGGGCCCGTGAACGAGATGTTCGCGATCTCGCCGTTGACGACGATCGTCGGCGTGGAGATGCCCGTGGCGCCCTCCGCGATCGGGGTGTCCTGCGTCTTCTCGGTGACGTAGTCCATGTACTCGCCGCCGGCGATGCACGACGCGGCATCCGCTGCGCCGACCTGCGAGGCGTAGTCGGCGAGCTGGTCGTCCGTGAGGCCCTCCGTCGACTCGGCCGGCTGGTTCGCGAACAGCTTGTCGACGTAGGGATAGAAGGCCTCGGGGTTCGACTCCGCGACGCAGTACGCGGCGCTCGCGGCGCGGGTCGAGTACTGGGTCCCCATCGACGCGTTGTCGAGGATCGAGATGGGGTGGATGACGAGGGTCGCGTCCCCCGACGACACCTTCTCGCTCACGTACTCGCTGTAGCCGTCCCAGTACTGCCCGCAGTAGGGGCACATGAAGTCGACGTACTCCTCGATGACGTCGGCGCCCTCGCCCAGGCTGATGCCGCCCGTGTCCTCGTTGACGACGCCGTCGGCGGGCGCCGCGGCGGGTGCCGAGGCCGCATTGTTCATCGTCACGACGAGCGCGCCGACGCCCACCACCGCGACCACGACGACGATCGAGATGATGATCGCGAACCAGTTCGTCTTCTTGCCAGGGCTTGCCATCATCACTGCTGTCTTCTCCGGTCGGTCAGGCGAGGGGCTCGGGGACGACGCCGAACGCGGCGAGAGCAGACGCTCCCCCGTCGGGCGCGGTGAGAACCCAGATGCCGCCATCATGCACGGCGACGCTGTGCTCCCAGTGAGAGCCGTCGGAGCCGTCGACGGTGGAGACGGTCCAGTCGTCGTCCTCGACGAACACCTCGTCCGATCCCGCCGTCATCATCGGCTCGATGCACACGGTGAGGCCGGGGCGCACATCCGCGCCGCGCTCGGGGGTGCGGTAGTTGAAGATCGACGGAGCCTCGTGCATCTTCCGCCCGATGCCGTGGCCGACGTAGTCGCGCAGGATGCCGGCCGGCGCGCCCGTCGACAGCGGGTGCGCCTCGATGAAGTCCTGGATGGCGGCGCCCACCTCGCCGAGGTGGGATGCGCGGGCGAGCGCGGCGATGCCGGCCCACATGGACCCCTCCGTCACGCGCGAGAGCTCCTCGCGACGCGCGGCGACCGCGGGGTCTCCGCCCGGCACGACGACCGTGATCGCCGAGTCGCCGTTCCAGCCGTCTGGCGTCTCGGCTCCCGAGTCGATCGACACGATGTCACCCGGTTCGATGACGCGTCCGCCGGGGATGCCGTGCACCACCTGCTCGTTGACGGAGATGCACGTCGTGTGCCGGTACCCGCGCACGAGCTGGAAGTTCGAACGTGCACCGCGTGCGACGATCACGTCGTGCGCCGCCGCATCGAGCTCGCCCGTCGTGATGCCGGGGCGGATGATCCGGCGCACCTCGTCGAGCGATGCCGCCGTGACGAGGCCGGGTGCGACCATCCCCCGCAGCTGCGCCGCGTTCTTGTAGGGCGAGCGGCGGAACACGCTACGCGGCCACGCGCGCGAGGCCGCGCGCCTCGAGCGCGGAGAAGATGCGCTCGGTGATCTCGTCGAGCGAGCCGACGCCGTCGATCCGGTCGACGATGCCGCGCGCGCCGTAGACGTCGAGGATGGGCGCCGTCTCGGACTCGTAGATGTCGAGCCGCTTCGCGATCGCCTCGGCCGTGTCGTCGGTGCGCCCCTGCTCCTCGGCGCGCTTGGCGATGCGCGCGATCGACTCGTCGCGCGGCACGTCGAGGAGGATCACGGCGTCGAGGCTCTCGCCCCGACCGCCGAGGAACGCATCGAGGTGCTCCACCTGCGCCGCGTTGCGGGGGTATCCGTCGAGCAGGAATCCGCCCTGGGCGTCGTCCTGCGACAGCCGGTCGCGCACGATCTCGCTCGTCACCTCGTCGGGCACGAGGTTGCCCGCGTCGGTGATCGCCTTCACGGTGCGGCCGAGCTCGGTGCCCTGCTGGATGTTCGCGCGGAAGATGTCGCCCGTCGAGACGACGGGGACGCCGAAGGCCTCGGCGACGAGCACGCCCTGCGTGCCCTTGCCGGAGCCCTGCGGTCCGACGATCAGGAGGCGGGTCGCGGTCATCGGAGGAGCCCTTCGTAATGGCGCTGCTGCAGCTGCGCGTCGATCTGCTTCACGGTCTCGAGGCCGACGCCGACGATGATGAGGATCGAGGCGCCGCCGAACGGGAAGTTCTGGTTGGCGCCGACCGTCGCGAGCGCGATGAGCGGGATGAGCGCGATGAGGCCCAGGTACAGCGAGCCGGGCAGCGTGATGCGCGTCAGCACGTAGTCGAGGTACTCGGCCGTCGGGCGGCCCGCGCGGATGCCGGGGATGAAGCCGCCGTACTTCTTCATGTTGTCGGCGACGTCGACCGGGTTGAACGTGATGGCCACGTAGAAGTACGTGAAGCCGATGATGAGGAGGAAGTAGACCGCCATGTACGCCGGGTGGTCGCCCGTCGTCAGGTAGTTGTTGATCCACGTGACCCAGCCCGGCAGGTTGCCCTCGGCGTCGGGCGTGGAGTTGAACTGCGCGATGAGCGACGGGATGTACAGCAGCGACGACGCGAAGATCACGGGCACGACGCCCGCCATGTTCACCTTGATCGGGATGTACGTGTTCGTCCCGCCGTACGTGCGGCGTCCGACCATCCGCTTGGCGTACTGCACCGGGATGCGGCGCTGCGACTGCTCGACGAAGACGACGGCCGCGACGACGACGACGCCCACCGCGAGCACGAGCAGGAAGATCTCGAAGCCGCGCGCCTGCCAGATCGACCACATGGCGGCGGGGAACGTCGCGGCGATCGACGTGAAGATGAGCAGCGACATGCCGTTGCCGATGCCGCGCTCGGTCACGAGCTCGGCGAACCACATGATGAGCCCGGTGCCTGCCGTCATCGTGATGATGAGGAGCAGCTGCGCCCACCACACGTCGTTCGTGAGCAGCTCGGTGCACTCCGGGATGCCCGTCACGCCGAACAGCTGCCCGCTGCGGGCGACGGTGATGAGCGTCGTCGACTGCAGCAGCGCGAGCGCGATCGTGAGGTAGCGCGTGTACTGCGTGAGCTTCGCCTGGCCCTGCTGGCCCTCCTTGTAGAGGGTCTCGAAGTGCGGGATGACCACGCGCAGCAGCTGGGTGATGATCGTCGCCGTGATGTACGGCATGACGCCGAGGGCGAAGATGGACAGCTGCAGCAGCGCGCCGCCCGAGAACAGGTTCACGAGCGAGAGGAGGCCCTGCGCGCCGGACGTCTGGTCGATGCAGCTCTGCACGTTCGGGAAGTTGACGAACGGTGCGGGGACGTGCGCGCCGAAACGGTACACGGCGATGATCCCGAGCGTGAAGCCGATCTTCCGACGCAGGTCGGGCGTGCGGAAGATCCGCGCGATGGCGCTGAACAAGGAAGGGCCTCCCAGTGGAATGGAGCGATGCGCGACCGTTATCAGGCGCACCACGCTCCAGAGTAACGGAAAGGGCCGGAGGCGTTCGCCTCCGGCCCTTTCACGGGGTCTTACTTGATGCTGCCGCCGGCGGCGACGATCTTCTGCTCAGCCGAGCCGGAGACCTTGTCGACGTCCACGGTCAGGGCGACGGCGATCTCGCCGCCTCCCAGGACCTTGACCTTCTCGTTCTTGCGAACGGCGCCCTTGGCGACGAGGTCGGCGACGGTCACGTCGCCGCCCTGGGGGTAGAGCTCCGCGAGCTTGTCCAGGTTCACGACCTGGTACTCGACGCGGAACGGGTTCTTGAAGCCACGGAGCTTCGGGGTGCGCATGTGCAGCGGCATCTGGCCACCCTCGAAGCCGACGCGCACGGTGTTGCGGGCCTTCGTGCCCTTCGTGCCGCGACCGGCCGTCTTGCCCTTCGAGCCCTCACCGCGACCCTTGCGGGTCTTCGCGGTGTTGGCACCGGGGACGGGACGGAGGTGGTGGGCCTTCAGCACGCCGGGGCGCTGCTCGTTGCTCTCAGCCATCAGTCGATCTCCTCAACCTTCACGAGGTGAGCGACCGTGCGCACGTAGCCGCGCGTCTGCTGGTCGTCGGGACGGACGACCGAGTCGCCGATCCGCTTGAGACCGAGGCTGCGCAGCGTGTCACGCTGGTTCTGCTTCTCGCTCACCTTGGACTTGATCTGCGTCACCTTCAGACGCGAAGCCATCAGGCACCTGCCTTTGCACTCGCGGCGGCCTCGGCCTCCGCACGCACGAGACGAGCCGGGGCGACCTGGTCGAAGTCGAGACCACGGCGCGCGGCGACCGCACGGGGCTCCTCGAGCTGCTTCAGGGCCTCGACGGTCGCGTGCACGATGTTGATCGTGTTCGACGAGCCGAGCGACTTCGAGAGCACGTCGTGGATGCCGGCGCACTCGAGGACGGCGCGGACGGGGCCGCCCGCGATGACACCGGTACCGGCGGCAGCCGGACGGAGCAGGACGACGCCCGCGGCCGCCTCACCCTGCACGGGGTGCGGGATGGTGCTGCCGACGCGGGGGACGCGGAAGAAGTTGCGCTTCGCGTCCTCGACGCCCTTGGAGATGGCCAGGGGCACCTCGCGGGCCTTGCCGTAGCCGACGCCCACGACGCCGTTGCCGTCGCCCACGACGACGAGCGCCGTGAAGCTGAAGCGGCGACCGCCCTTGACGACCTTCGACACGCGGTTGATCGTGACGACGCGCTCCAGGAACTGGCTGTCGGCGCCACGGCCGTTGCGGTCGTTCCCGCGGCTGTTGCGATCGCGACCGCCGCGGCGAGGCTCACGCTCGCGGCGCTCCTCGGTCTGCTCGGGCGCTGCCTGAGCGGCTTCGGTGGTCACTTCGGTCTCCTTGATCTCACTCACAGGTTCAGGCCTCCCTCGCGGGCGCCGTCGGCGATCGCGGCGACGCGGCCGGCGTAGCGGTTGCCTCCGCGGTCGAACACGACGGCCTCGATGCCGGCGGCCTTCGCACGCTCGGCGACGAGCTCGCCGACCTTGCGGGCCTTGGCGGTCTTGTCGCCCTCGAACGAGCGCAGGTCGGTCTCGAGCGTCGACGCGCTGGCGAGGGTGTGGCCCTTGCTGTCGTCGACGACCTGGACGAAGACGTGGCGCGCGGAGCGCGTGACGACGAGGCGCGGACGCAGCTCGCTGCCCACGACCTTCTTGCGAAGGCGGGTGTGACGACGCGACCGGGCGGCGGACTTCGACTTCACAGCCATGATTACTTACCAGCCTTTCCGGCCTTGCGACGCACGACCTCGCCGGCGTAGCGCACGCCCTTGCCCTTGTAGGGCTCGGGCTTGCGGATCTTGCGGATGTTGGCAGCCACCTCGCCGACGGCCTGCTTGTCGATGCCGCTGACGGTGAGCTTGTTGTTGCCCTCGACCGTGAACGTGATGCCGGTCGGCGGCTCGACGGTGACCGGGTGCGAGAAGCCCAGGGCGAACTCGACGGACGAGCCCTTCTGCGCGACGCGGTAACCCGTGCCGACGACCTCGAGGCCCTTGGTGTAGCCCTGGGTCACGCCGATGATGTTGTTGGAGATGAGGGTGCGGGTGAGACCGTGCAGGGCACGCGACTCACGCTCGTCGTCGGGGCGGGTGACGAGAACCTGGTTCTCCTCGACCTTGACCTCGATCGGCTTCGCGACCTCGAGGGCGAGCTCGCCCTTGGGGCCCTTGACCGCAACCGTGGACCCGTCGACCGTCACAGAGACGCCGGCGGGGATGTCGATGGGAAGACGTCCGATACGCGACATGGTTCGATCACCACACGTAGGCGAGAACTTCTCCGCCCACGCCCTTCTGCTCGGCCTGGCGGTCCGTGAGGAGCCCGCTGGAGGTGGACAGGATGGCGACGCCGAGTCCGCCGAGGACGCGAGGGAGCTCCGTGGACTTCGCGTACACGCGGAGACCGGGCTTCGACACGCGCTTGATGCCGGCGATCGACCGCTCGCGGTTGGGGCCGTACTTCAGCGTCAGCGTGAGGGTCTTGCCCACGCGGGCGTCAGACTCCTCCCACGACGCGATGTAGCCCTCCTGCTTGAGGATGTCGGCGATGTGCGTCTTGAGCTTGCTCGACGGCAGCGACACGGAGTCGTGGTGCGCCGAGTTCGCGTTGCGCAGACGGGTCAGCAGATCTGCGACCGGGTCTGTCATTGTCATATGACTTGTCCTTCGTTCATGAGGTTTCGGCTGCCGTTACACGACAGACGACCTTCGATGACTGGCTGTGTTCAGTTGTGGGATGTCATGCGTGTGGCCCCCGCGGCACACGACCGCGGGGGCCACACGCATGAAGCAAACGCCCTAGTGTATCAGGCCTCGTCGTTCTTGCCCACGAAGGGGAAGCCGAGGTGGCGCAGGAACGCGCGTCCCTCGTCGTCCGACTTCGCGGAGGTGACGATCGTGATGTCGAAACCGCGGACGCGGTCGATCTTGTCCTGGTCGATCTCGTGGAAGATCGACTGCTCCGTCACACCGAAGGTGTAGTTGCCGTTGCCGTCGAACTGCTTCGGCGACAGGCCGCGGAAGTCGCGGATACGGGGCAGGGCGAGCGAGATGAGGCGGTCCAGGAACTCCCACGCGCGGTCGCCGCGGAGGGTGACGTGCGCGCCGATGGCCTGGCCCTCGCGCAGCTTGAACTGCGCGATCGACTTCTTGGCCTTCGTCACGACGGGCTTCTGGCCGGTGATGGCGGTGAGGTCTGCGACCGCGCCCTCGATGACCTTGCTGTCGCGAGCGGCCTCGCCGACACCCGTGTTCACGACGACCTTGACGAGGCCGGGAATCTGCATCGGGTTGGCGTAGCCGAACTCGTCCTGCAGCTTCTGGCGGATCTCGTCGCGGTAGACCTGCTTCTTGCGCGGCTGGATTTTGCCAGTCTGCGCTGCGGTGTCCGTGCTCATTGTCAGATGTCCTTACCCGACTTCTTCGCGTAGCGCACGCGAACCGTCTTCTTGACGCCGTCCTTGACCTGCTCCTCGACGCGGAAGCCGACGCGGGTCGGCTTCTTCGTCTCGGGGTCGACGAGCGCGACGTTCGACACGTGGATCGGGGCCTCGAAGGTCTCGATGCCACCCGTCTTGGTGCCGCGCTGCGTCTGGCCGACGCGGTTGTGCTTGGTGATGTAGTTGACGCCCTCGACGACGACGCGGTTGCCGCCGTCGACGATCTCGAGCACCTTGCCCTGCTTGCCGCGGTCTCCGCCGCGCTCGGGCTTGGCGCCGGTGATCACCTGGACGAGGTCGCCCTTCTTGATGTTCGCCATGAGTTACAGCACCTCCGGGGCGAGCGAGACGATCTTCATGAACTTGCGGTCGCGCAGCTCACGGCCGACCGGGCCGAAGATGCGGGTGCCGCGGGGCTCCCCGTCGTTCTTCAGGATCACGGCGGCGTTCTCGTCGAACTTGATGTAGGAGCCGTCGGCGCGACGGGTCTCCTTGACGGTGCGGACGACGACCGCCTTGACGACGTCGCCCTTCTTCACGTTGCCGCCGGGGATCGCGTCCTTGACGGTGGCGACGATCGTGTCACCGAGGCCCGCGTAGCGGCGGTTCGAACCGCCGAGCACGCGGATGGTGAGCAGCTCCTTGGCGCCGGTGTTGTCGGCGACCTTGAGTCGGGATTCGTTCTGAATCACTTGGCCTTCTCCACGATCTCGACCAGGCGGAAGCGCTTGGTCGCGCTGAGCGGACGCGTCTCGTTGATCACGACGAGGTCGCCGATGCCGGCGCTGTTCTGCTCGTCATGAGCCTTGAGCTTCTTGGTGCGACGGATGACCTTGCCGTAGAGGGGGTGCTTCACGCGGTCCTCGACCTCGACGACGATCGTCTTGTCCATCTTGTCGCTCACGACGTAGCCGCGGAACGACTTGCGGTAACCGCGCTCGACGGTCTCCTCGGTCTTGTTCTCGGTGGCCATCACTCAGCCTCTCCCTCGGCGGCAGCCGGCTCTGCAGCCTTCTTCGCCTTGCTCTTCTTGGCCTTGGTCTCCACGGGCGCGGGCGTCGCGCGGATCCCGAGCTCGCGCTCGCGGATCACCGTGTAGAGACGGGCGATGTCGCGCTTGACGGCGCGGATGCGGCCATGGCTCTCCAGCTGGCCGGTGGCCGACTGGAAACGGAGGTTGAACAGCTCCTCCTTGGCCTTGCGCAGCTCCTCGGCGAGGCGCTGGTCTTCGAACGTGTCGAGCTCCTTGGGGGCGAGCTCCTTGGTGCCGATCGCCATTACGCGTCGCCCTCCTCGCGCTTGATGATGCGTGCCTTGAGCGGCAGCTTGTGGATTGCCCGGGTGAGTGCCTCGCGAGCGAGCTGCTCGTTGACACCCGCGACCTCGAAGAGGACGCGGCCCGGCTTGACGTTGGCGACCCACCACTCGGGCGAGCCCTTGCCGGAGCCCATTCGGGTCTCGGCCGGCTTCTTGGTGAGCGGGCGGTCGGGGTAGATGTTGATCCACACCTTTCCACCACGCTTGATGTGACGCGTCATGGCGATACGAGCCGCCTCGATCTGACGGTTCGTCACGTAGGCCGGCGTGAGCGCCTGGATGCCGTACTCGCCGAAGGAGACCTTCGTGCCGCCGGTCGCCGCGCCATCCCGCTTGGGGTGGTGCTGCTTCCGGTACTTGACCTTGCGGGGGATGAGCATTACGCCGACGCTCCTTCCGCGACCGGAGCGGCCTCGTCGTTGCGACGGGGCCCGCGGCGGCCGCCACGGTCGCGCGAAGCGGGCTTGCGCGAAGCCTCTTCACGCGCGAGTTCCTTGTTGGTGAGGTCGCCCTTGTAGATCCAGACCTTCACGCCGATGCGGCCGAAGGTGGTCTTCGCCTCGTAGAAGCCGTAGTCGATGTTCGCGCGCAGCGTGTGCAGCGGCACACGACCCTCGCGGTAGAACTCCGAACGGCTCATCTCGGCGCCGCCGAGACGGCCCGAGACCTGGATCCGGACGCCCTTGGCGCCGGCGCGCTGGGCGCCCTGCAGGCCCTTGCGCATCGCGCGGCGGAAGGCCACGCGGGCGCTGAGCTGCTCGGCGACGCCCTGGGCGACGAGCTGAGCGTCGGCCTCGGGGTTCTTCACCTCGAGGATGTTCAGCTGGATCTGCTTGCCCGTGAGCTTCTCGAGCTCGCTGCGGATGCGCTCGGCCTCCGCACCGCGGCGGCCGATGACGATACCGGGGCGCGCGGTGTGGATGTCGACGCGCACGCGGTCGCGGGTGCGCTCGATCTCGATGCTCGAGACGCCGGCGCGGTCGAGCGTCGTCGTCAGGAGCTTGCGGATCTTGATGTCCTCGGCCACGTAGTCGGCGTAACGCTGACCCGGCTTGGTCGAGTCAGAGAACCAGCGCGAGACGTGGTCCGTGGTGATGCCGAGACGGAAGCCGTACGGGTTGACCTTCTGTCCCATTACTTGCTCGCCTTCTTCTGCTCCGCCGGGGCCGCCTCGGCGGCGTCCGGCGTGGAGAGCACGACCGTGATGTGGCTCGTGCGCTTCTTGATCTGGAACGCGCGGCCCTGGGCACGAGGCTGGAAGCGCTTGAGCGTCGTCCCCTCGTCCACGAAGGCGTTCTTCACGTACAGGTCCTGCTCGTTCAGGTACTCGCCGGCATTGCCGGCCTTGACCTGCGCGTTGGCGATCGCCGACTCGACGAGCTTGTAGATCGGGTCCGAGGCGGACTGCTGCGCGAACTTGAGGATCGCGAGCGCCTCCTGGGCCTGCTTGCCCTTGATGAGGGCAACGACACGGCGAGCCTTCTGAGGGGTCACGCGGATGTGTCGCACACGTGCGATGGACTCCACCATTTCTCTCTCCTCTCAGGTCGCCTTAGCGGCGACGGCCCTTCTTGTCGTCCTTCACGTGACCGCGGAAGGTGCGGGTGGGCGCGAACTCGCCCAGCTTGTGGCCGACCATGGTCTCGGTCACGAACACGGGGATGTGCTTGCGACCGTCGTGCACGGCGATGGTGTGTCCCAGCATGGCGGGGATGATCATCGAACGGCGCGACCAGGTCTTGATGACGTTCTTGGAACCCGCCTCGTTCTGCGAGACAACCTTGCGAAGCAGGTGCTCGTCGACGAAGGGGCCCTTCTTCAGACTGCGTGGCATCTTCTTGACTCCTACTTGCGCTTCTTGCCGGCGTTACGACGACGAACGATGAGCTTGTCGCTTTCCTTGTTCGCGTGACGGGTGCGGCCCTCAGGCTGACCCCACGGCGTGACGGGGTTGCGACCACCGGAGGTCTTGCCCTCACCACCACCGTGCGGGTGGTCGACCGGGTTCATCGCGACACCGCGGACGGTCGGGCGCACGCCCTTCCAGCGCTTGCGGCCGGCCTTGCCCCAGTTGATGTTCGACTGCTCAGCGTTGCCGACCTCGCCGATCGTGGCGCGGCAGCGCACGTCGACGTTGCGGACCTCGCCCGAGGGCAGGCGCAGCTGGGCGTAGGGGCCGTCCTTCGCGACGAGACGCACCGAGGCGCCCGCCGAACGAGCCAGCTTCGCACCGCCGCCGGGACGGAGCTCGATCGCGTGGATCACCGTACCGGTCGGGATGTTGCGCAGCGGCAGGTTGTTACCGGGCTTGATGTCGGCGCCGGCACCCGACTCGACGACATCGCCCTGGCGCAGCTTCTCGGGCGCGAGGATGTAGCGCTTCTCGCCGTCGAAGTAGTGCAGGAGCGCGATGCGCGCGGTGCGGTTGGGGTCGTACTCGATGTGAGCGACCTTGGCGTTGATGCCGTCCTTGTCGTTGCGACGGAAGTCGATGACGCGGTACTGGCGCTTGTGCCCGCCGCCGATGTGGCGGGTGGTGATGCGGCCCTGGTTGTTGCGGCCGCCCGTCTTGGCGAGCGGGCGCAGCAGCGACTTCTCGGGGGTCGATCGCGTGATCTCGGCGAAGTCAGCCACCGACGAGCCGCGGCGACCCGGGGTCGTGGGCTTGTAATTGCGAATAGCCATTGTTCTCTCCTCCTCCGCGGGTCAGGCGACGGCCGTGAAGATGTCGATGGTGCCCGACTTCAGAGTCACGATGGCGCGCTTGGTGTCCTTGCGCTTGCCGGTGCCGAAGCGGGTGCGGCGGGACTTGCCGACGCGGTTGATCGTGTTCACCGAGGCGACCTTCACATCGAAGATCTTCTCGATCGCGAGCTTGATCTCCGTCTTGTTCGAGCGGGGGTCCACGATGAACGTGTACTTGCCCTCGTCGATCAGGCCGTAGCTCTTCTCGGAGACGACGGGCGACAGGATGATGTCGCGCGGGTCCTTGTTGAGCGCGGTCATGCCGAGACCTCCTGGGTGGCGCCGGACTTCAGCGCGATGAACGCGTCGATCGCGGCCTTCGTGAACACGACGTCGTCGGACGTGACCACGTCGTAGGCGTTGAGCTGGTCGGCCGACAGGACGTGCACGTTCGCGAGGTTGCGAACGCTCAGCCAGCCGAAGTCGTCGGTGCGGTCGAGCACGACGAGGACCTTCTTCGAGGTCGTGACCTGCGCAAGGAAGGACGCAGCGGCCTTCGTCGAGGGCTTCTCGGCGCCGAACGCGTCGACGATGTGCAGGCGGCCGCCGCGGAGACGGTCGCTGAGCACGCCCGCGAGGGCGGCGGCGATCATCTTCTTGGGGGTGCGCTGCGAGTAGTCGCGCGGCTTCGGGCCGTGGACGATGCCACCGCCGGTCATGTGCGGCGCGCGGATCGAGCCCTGACGGGCGTTGCCCGTGCCCTTCTGCTTGAAGGGCTTGCGGCCGGCGCCGGAGACCTCGCCGCGACGCTTGGTCGAGTGCGTGCCCTGGCGAGCCGCCGCGAGCTGCGCGACGACGACCTGGTGGATCAGCGGGATGTTCGTCTTGACGTCGAACACCGAGGCGGGAAGCTCGACCGTGCCGGTCTTCTTGCCGTCGGTTCCGAGAACGTCGAGGGCGAGCGTGGAGTCAGCCATCTAACTCAGGCTCCCTTCACAGCGTTGCGGACGAAGACGATCCGACCGCGCGCACCGGGGACGGCGCCCTTGACGAGCAGCAGACCCTTCTCGGCGTCGACGGCGTGGACCGTGAGGTTGAGGACGGTCACGCGCTCGCCGCCCATACGGCCGGCCATGCGCATGCCCTTGAAGACGCGGCTCGGGGTCGACGATGCGCCGATCGAGCCGGGCTTGCGGTGGTTGCGGTGCGCACCGTGCGAAGCCGAGACGCCCTTGAAGTTGTGGCGCTTCATGACACCCGCGGTGCCCTTGCCCTTGCTCGTGCCGACGACGTCGACGAGCTGGCCGGCCTCGAACGTGCCGTCCACCGTGAGCTCCTGGCCCAGGGTGTAGTCGGCGGCGTCCGCGGTGCGGATCTCGGTGAGGTGACGACGGGGCGTCACGCCCGCGGCCTCGAAGTGGGCCGTGAGGGGCTTGTTCACCTTGCGGGGGTCGATCTGGCCGTAGCCGATCTGCACGGCGTTGTAGCCGTCCTTCTCGACCGAGCGCAGCTGCGTGACCACGTTGGGGGCGAGCTCGATCACCGTGACGGGGATGAGCTTGCCGTTCTCGTTCCAGACCTGGGTCATCCCGAGCTTCGTGCCCAGGAGGCCCTTCGAAACCTTGTTGTTGATGTCAGCCATGTCGGACCTCAGAGCTTGATCTCGATGTTGACGTCAGCAGGGAGGTCCAGGCGCATGAGCGAGTCGACCGCCTTGGGGGTCGGGTCGACGATGTCGATGAGGCGCTTGTGGGTGCGCATCTCGAAGTGCTCGCGGCTGTCCTTGTACTTGTGGGGCGAACGGATGACCGCCACGACGTTCTTCTCCGTCGGGAGCGGCACCGGGCCGACGACCTGAGCGCCGGCACGGGTCACCGTGTCGACGATCTTGCGCGCCGACGAGTCGATGACCTCGTGGTCATACGACTTCAGGCGAATGCGGATCTTCTGTCCCGCCATTGTCTGTCTCTCTTTCCGCGTCGTACCTCGGGGGCATTGGACGCACAGGCGCATGTTCGATGCCGCCCGGAGGCGGCTGATGCTGCACCGCTGTTCATCTGTCAGTCCGCACTCCTCCCCCGGAGGGGTGGAGGGGGGTGATGTCGTTCTGCTGCCCGCGGCCTAGATCCCTGCGCGTTTCCGCGCCGTCTATGCACTGCCCTGGCAGTGATCCGCACGCGCCGAAGCGCACGCCGGAATGTGGAACCTGTCTATTCTGCCATCCCGCCGATGTCGGCGCAACCCGGGCGTGTCGCGTCGCGATGCCAGTCGTCCGTAGGCGACGACGACGGGGGCGCATCCCTCGGATGCGCCCCCG
>NZ_JBSHGQ010000036.1:0-40789 GCF_053617895.1 Microbacterium sp. NPDC055683
CCTCGCGGCCGCCCGGCGCCGCGGTGCGCGGGATCAGCCGCCGAAGATCGCCTTGCCGAAGACGATGACGACGATGCCGGCGAGCGCCGCGACGATGCACAGCGCGAAGCAGGTCCAGGCGCCCACGCGCGCCGGCGCGGGCCCGTGCTCGGGGGCCGCGGCGAGCAGCCGCATGCCGAGGGCGAAGAGGGCCGGGAGACCCGCTCCGAGGAGCAGGCCGACGACGAGCACCTGCAGGACGGACCCGAGGATGCCGGGCAGATCGATCGACACCGCGGTCACCGCCCGACCTTGACGACGCTCGTCACGTTGGCGGTGTCGAGGGTCACGGCACCGTCGGGCCAGTCGTCGTTGACGTTGCGATGCGAGACCTCGGTCTTCTTCGAGTGCCAGTACATGTAGCCGGAGAGGGCCACGAGCAGCGCGAACACGATGAGCACGCCCACGAGGCCGGGGAACGCGCTGCCGATCCACCAGCACACGCCGCCGACGACGGCCGCCGCGGGCAGCGTGATGACCCAGGCCACGGCCATCCGGCCCGCGAGCTTCCAGCGCACCTCGGCGCCCTTGCGTCCGAGCCCCGTGCCGAGGATCGAGCCCGTCGCGACGTGCGTCGTCGACAGCGGCAGGCCCAGATGGCTGGACGTGAGGATGATGGCCGCGCTCGAGGTCTCGGCGGCCATCCCCTGCGGAGCCGACAGCTCGACGAGGCCCTTTCCGAGCGTGCGGATGATGCGCCAGCCGCCGAGGTAGGTGCCGAGCGCGATCGCGAGCGCGCACGTCAGCTTGACCCAGAACGGCACGTCGTCCTCGGGGCTCACGGCGCCGTAGGCGATGAGCGCGAGGAAGATGACGCCCATCGTCTTCTGCGCGTCGTTCGTGCCGTGGGCGAGCGAGACGAGGGATGCCGATCCGAGCTGGCCCCAGCGGAAGCCGCCCTCGGTCTTCTTCTCGGGCGCCGTCGCCGTGATCCGGTAGACGAGCCACGTGCCCACGCCCGCGATGAGGGCGGCGATGAACGGCGACAGGATGGCCGGGATCAGCACCTTGCCGATGATCCCGCCCCACACGACGCCGTTCGCGCCGTTGACGGCGCCCCATACGAGCGCCGACCCGATGAGGCCGCCGAACAGCGCGTGGCTCGACGACGACGGCAGGCCGAACAGCCACGTCACGAGGTTCCAGATGATGGCGCCCACGAGGCCGCAGAACACGATGAGCATGAGCTCCTCGCCCTGCGCCTGGCTCAGGTCGACGACGTCGCCGCCCACCGTCTTCGCGACCTCGATGGAGAGGAACGCGCCGACGAGGTTCAGCACGGCCGAGAGGGCGACGGCGGCCTTCGGCCTCAGAGCTCCCGTCGCGATCGACGTCGCCATGGCGTTCCCGGTGTCGTGGAACCCGTTGGTGAAGTCGAAAGCGAGTGCGGTGACGACCACCAGCAGGAGGACGAAGAGCTCTTCCACACCTTCTATTGTCCACCCGCGCGCACGGCGCGCGTCACCCCCGGTTCAGCGTCCGTTCAGGAGACGCTGTGCGGCGTCCGGAGCTTCGCGAGGACCTCGTCCCGCAGCGTCTCCGGCGCGACCTCCTCGCGGCAGGAGCGCTGGATGGCGTCCGTCAGCGTGCGCTCGACGAGGACCTCGTCCTGGCAGCTCGGGCAGCCGTCGATGTGCTCGGCGATGTCGGTGTGACGCGTGTGGCAGAGCTCGATCGCTCCGCGGAGGTACGCCTCCAGATCGCGCCGGGCCTTCTCGCAGCCGCAGTCGGTCATTTCTTCACTCCTGTCTGGGCGGCCTGGATGCCTCGCTCGGCCGCGTAGTCCGCCAGCAGTCCGCGCAGGAGCCGCCGGCCTCGGTGCAGGCGGCTCATGACGGTGCCGATCGGCGTCTTCATGATGTCGGCGATCTCCTGGTAGGCGAATCCCTCGACGTCCGCGAGGTACACCGCCATCCGGAAGTCGTCGGGGATGGACTGCAGGGCGTCCTTCACGACCGATGCGGGCATGTGGTCGATCGCCTCGGCCTCGGCCGAACGGCTGCTCGTCGCCGTGGTCGACTCCGCACCGCCCAGCTGCCAGTCCTCGAGCTCGTCGATGGTGCCCTGGAACGGCTCCCGCTGCTTCTTCCGGTACGTGTTGATGTACGTGTTCGTCAGGATGCGGTACAGCCACGCCTTGAGGTTGGTGCCCTGTGTGAACGACGCCCACGACGCGAACGCCTTGACGAACGTCTCCTGGACGAGGTCGGCGGCGTCCGACGGGTTCCGCGTCATGCGCATCGCGGCGCCGTAGAGCTGGTCCATGAACGGCAGGGCCTGCTCCTCGAACTGCGCGCGCGCATCGGCGGAGGATGATGGTGCGTCGCTCATGAAGAGTGATTCTAGGCCCGCGACCTCCGCGGCCACCTCCGCATGCGCGCGATCCAGCGTGGCGATCATCCGACTCCCTCCGTACCTTTCAGTAGGGTGGAACGCGATGACTGCGCGAGGGTATTCCCCCGACGGCCGTGACGCCGTGACCAGACCTCAGGGCGCCTACGCGGCTCCCGTGTCCGACGGCGCCCTCGAGGCGACCCTGACCATCCCCGGCTCGAAGTCGCTGACGAACCGCGAGCTCGTGCTCGCCGCGATCGCCGACGGGCCGAGCACGCTGCACCGGCCGCTGCACTCCGACGACTCCGCTCGGATGGTCGAGGGCCTGCGCGCGCTCGGCGTGGGGATCGAGGAGGTCGAGGGCGACAGTCCGTTCGGCCCCGACCTGCACGTCACGCCCGCCCTGCCGCTCCGCGGCGGGAGCACGGTCGACTCCGGCCAGGCCGGCACCGTCATGCGCTTCATCGCACCGCTCGCGGGCCTCGCCGACGGCGAGGTCACCGTGACGGCTCACGAGAGCGCGCTGCACCGCCCCATGGGCGCGATGATCAAGGCGCTGCGCGACCTCGGACTCGACATCGACGACGGAGGGCACTGGGCGCTCCCGTTCCGCGTGCACGGGCACGGGCACATCCGCGGCGGCGAGATCGACATCGACGCGTCGGCGTCGAGCCAGTTCGTCTCCGGCCTGCTGCTCGCCGCTCCGCGGTTCGACGTCGGGCTCCGCCTGCGCCACGTCGGCGACCGGCTTCCGAGCGTTCCGCACATCGACATGACGATCGAGTGCCTGGCGCGTCGCGGGGTGCTCGTGGAGCGCGCGGGCCACGGCGAATGGATCGTGCCGGCGGGTCCCGTCCGCGCCAAGGACATCGCCATCGAGCCCGATCTGTCGAATGCGGCGCCGTTCCTCGCGGCGGCGATGATCGCGGGCGGTCACGTCACGGTGACGGGATGGCCCCCGCACTCGACCCAGCCGGGCGCGCAGCTCACCGAGATCCTCGCGCACATGGGAGGCCGCGTCAGCCGTCGCGCCGGCGCCCTGACGGTGTCGGCGGGCAGGGCCATCCACGGCGTCGATCTCGATCTCTCGGCCGTGAGCGAGCTCACCCCGACCCTCGTGGGCCTCGCCGCCTACGCCGACGGGCCCTCGACGTTCCGCGGCGTGGCGCACATCCGCGGCCATGAGACCGACCGGCTCGCGGCGCTCGCCGAGAACATCCGCGCCGTCGGGGGCGAGGCCGAGGAGCTGCCGGACGGCATCCGGGTGTTCCCGCGCCCGCTCACGGGCGGCCCGTGGAAGGCGTTCCACGACCACCGGATGGCCACGACGGGTGCGCTCGTCGGGCTGCGCACCCCGGGCGTCGTCATCGACGACATCGGGACGACGGCGAAGACGCTGCCGGAGTTCGTGCAGCTGTGGGACGGACTCGTGCACGGAGGCGCCCCGGCGTGAGCTGGCTCGACGACCAGGATGACGACCTCGACGACGCGTACGACGAGTCGGACGTCCGCGTACGGCCGAACCCGAAGGCGAACCGACCGCGCACGAAGCGCCGCCCCGCGCACGAGGACGCCAGGATCGCGCGCGTCCTCGGGGTCGACCGCGGGCGCTACACCGTCCTCGTCGACGAGGACGGGCCCGACGAGCACGAGTCCACGGCGGCGCGCGCCAGGGAGCTGAGGCGCACGCCCATCGTGACGGGGGACCTCGCACGCGTCGTCGGCGACACCTCGGGCGCCGAGGGGACGCTCGGGCGCATCGTCGGCATCCAGGAGCGCACATCGCTGCTGCGGCGCAGCGCCGACGACACCGACCAGGTCGAGCGGGTGATCGTCGCGAACGCCGACCAGATGCTCGTCGTCGTGGCCGCGGCCGATCCCGAGCCGCGCCCGCGGCTCGTCGACCGCTACCTCGTGGCGGCGCTCGACGCCGGAGTCCGGCCGCTGCTCGTCGTGACGAAGACCGATCTCGCCGACCCGTCGGCGTTCCTCGCGCACTTCGAGGGCCTCGCCGATCTGCGGGTGTTCCGCAGCGCGCGCGGCGAGGCGCCGGTCGACGAGATCGGCCGGGCGCTCGTCGGTCATTCGACGGTGTTCGTCGGCCATTCGGGAGTCGGCAAGTCGACGCTCGTGAACGCGCTCGTGCCGGGAGCCGGCCGGGCGACGGGCCATGTCAACGAGGTCACGGGCCGCGGCCGGCACACGTCGTCGTCGACGGTCTCGCTGCGCTATCGCGGGGCGGATGGCGCGGGCTGGGTCATCGACACCCCCGGCGTGCGGTCGTTCGGGCTCGGGCACGTCGATCCCGACAATATCCTGCGCGCGTACCCCGATCTCGACGCGGTCGCCGAGGAGTGCCCGCGCGGCTGCACGCACCTCGCCGACGCGCCGGACTGCGCCCTCAACGACGCCGTGGCCGCGGGCACGCTGCCTGCTGCGCGCGTCGACTCCCTGCAGCGACTGCTCGAGACGTTCGGCGGACGCGCGGAGTACTGACCACCCGCGCCACGGAGCGCGGGCAGCCGGAGCGGGCTACTCCCCCAGGGCGAGCACAGGCGCGAGCTCCTCGCGCGTGAGGGTGATGAGCGGGCCTGCGGGATCGATGAGCAGGCCCCCGAGCTCGGGGTGCTCGCGCAGCATCTTGCCGAGCTTGTCGACCTGGATCGGCAGCGCCTTCTCGCCGCGCCCCTGCGCGACCACCTCGAGGGGGTGCGAGTGCACCTGTACGAGTCGCGTGCCGTCGGCGAGGCGGGCCTCGGCGATCCCCATCTTCGAGTCGTCCGTCGCGAGCGCGCCCACCGCGACCCAGAGCGGCGGCTGCTCGGCGAGGAGCGCCGCCACCCGATGCGGGGTGTCGGCCTCTCGGGGAGCCGTGATGAGCGCCTTCAGGCGGAACTCGGGGTCCGCCTGCGTGACGGCCTGCTCCACGATGTCGCGCGGCAGCACGACGCGGTGGGGCGCGGAGCTGTTGTCGATGATGATGCCGCCGAAGTCGCCGTCGAGCAGCTGCGTCAGGAGCGAGGCGACAGGCTGCGCGACAGCCGAGGTCGCGGTGTCGCCGTCAGCCTGCACGGCGTCGCGCAGCGCCTTCCCAGAGCTGTACGCGAGCATGAAGTTCTTGTCGCCGACCCGGGCGATGCCGAACGTGACGGGCTTGCCCTCCGAGATCTGCTGGCGCGCGTCGCCCTTCACCCGCAGGAACACGTGCCCCTGCAGCAGCTGGCGCAGCACGCCCATGACCTGCGGCCCGGTCGGCTTCTGGGGCAGCGCCGCGAGCGCATCGCGCAGCAGCGCGTTGTCGCGGAGCCCCGGGACGGACTCGAGCACGGTGGGCGGAGCCGCCGGCGCCTTCGGCAGCTCGGGACGAGCGGGCGGCGACGGCTGAGGCGCGGGCGCGCGGGTCAGCGGCGGCTGCGGGGAGGGCGCGGGCTCTCCGGCCGGCGCCGGCTGCGCGGATGCGCCGGGCTGGGTCGTGCCGGGCTGCCCGGATGGCCCCGATGCGTCGGACGCGGCCGGCTGCGACCCCGGGTCGGTCGGAGCCGCGACCTCCGGTCCGGCGGCGCCGACGCCGCGGAAGGCCGAGAACGAGATGTTGACCTGCGGGGCCGCGTCGGTGGCGGCCGCGGGTTCCGCCTGCTCCGATGTCTCCTCCGCGGCGGGCGCGACGGCCTCATCCTGTGCGGGGTCGGTCTTCTTCTTCCTCGAGAACAGGCCCATGCGCCCAGCCTACGGTGCGGTGGGCGGCCGCCCGGCCGCTTCGCACCCACTGGCCAGGTTCGCCGTCGGACATCCCTCACGTGCTGCGCGGAGAGCGCCCCGGCACGAGAACATCCGCACGATGCGAGCAGACGCGTACGCCCCGTCACTCCGCGTGCACGTCGTCCCGAGGGATGAGCGGCAGCGACGCGAGCGGCAGCAGTGCCGTCAGCGCGAAGGCGATCGGGAAGCCGACGGCGGTGATCAGCGCGCCCATCGCCGGGCCCACGGCCGACGCCGCGAGGAACTGGCCCGTGTTCTGGATACCGAGCGCCTTGCCCGACCAGCCGGGGCCCGCGGCCTCGGCGACCGAGGTGAACGCGAGGCCGTTGTCGGCGACGGTCACGGTCGAGGCGATGACGAGGACGATCGCGGCCGGGATGCTCCAGGCGACCGCAGCGACGATCGCCAGCACGGCCATCACGACGACGCCGCTCACGGCGACCCACCTCAGCACCCGCACGCGGCTCCCGAGGCGATCGCTGAGCGCCCCCACGGCGATGCGGCCGAATGCGCCGACGAACTGCGAGACGGCGATGAGCGCACCGGCGGGGGCCGCATCCCACGCGAGCCCCGCGACGAGCCAGACCATCCCGAAGGTCGACAGCAGGAACTGCGGCACGACGAGCAGCACCGACACGGCGTGGATGCGCAGGAGGAACCCGCTGCCCCGATACGGATGGACGGCCGCCGGGCGCGCAGCGGCGGCCGCAGGGCGCGGCGGGTTCGCGATGCCGATCGCGCACAGCACCGCGAGCACGCCGGTCGCGACCGCCGCGACCACGAGCGGTGCGGCCATCCCGCCGAGCTCGGCGAGCCCTGGCACGACGAGCGCAGCCGCGGCGACCCCGAGCGGCTGCGACATCTGCCGGATCCCCATGGCGGTGCCGCGGCGCTCACGCGGGAACCAGCCCACGACGATGCGCCCGCTCGCGGAGTTCACGCTCGCCGACGCTCCCCCGGCGAACGCGAGGAGCACCCCGAAGGCGACGATGTCGGACATCGCCGACGCCGCGAGCGCGAGGACGGCCGTGAGCGCGAGGCCGCCCGCGATGACCCAGCGCTCGCCGTAGCGGTCCGCGAGGTGTCCCCACGCGACGAGAGTCGCCACCATCCCGATCGTCGGCGCGGCCGCGAGGGCGCCCGCTGCCGCGAGCGGGACGCCGCGCTCGAGGTGCAGGAGTGGGATGAGGTAGGCGGGAGTGCTGACGAGCATCGTCCCGGCGGCCTGCGCGAGCACGCCGAGGACCAGCATCCGCCAGGCTCTCGTCGGGGTCCGGACGAGGGTGTCGGTCATCGCGCCTCCTAGTGGTGTACCGTCTTGGTATACCACCTCGGAGGTCCCATGCCGCAATCCGACGACCGCGCCGCCTATGCGACGCTGCGCGCTGCCATCCTGTCGTTCGATCTGCTCCCGGGCGAGGCGCTCAGCGAGAGGGGCCTGGAGCCGCTGACGGGCGCGTCGCGGACCCCGGTGCGCGCGGCGCTCATGCGCCTCGAGAACGAGGGCCTCGTCCGGCGGGATGGCCGTGCATGGCGCGTCTCGCCCATCGACGTCGCCGAGGTGCGCGCCGTGCTCGAGTTCAGGGCGACGGTCGAGGCCGGCGCCGTCGCCCTCGTCGTGGAGCGGGCCGACGGGGACGCCATCGCGGCGCTGCGCGCCTTCGTCTCGCATCCGGACGAGGACGGGCCCGAGGCGGGGCTCCGCGACGGCGGAGACTTCCACGTCGCGCTCGCGCGGCTCTCGGGCAACCCGTTCTTCGCATCAGCCATGGACGACGCCATGACGCGCCTCAGCCGCACGCGCTGGCTCGAGGTGCGCACCGAGCAGTCGCGTGCCCAGGCCCGCGCCGAGCACCTCGCCATCCTCGACGCGGTCGCCGCACGCGACGCACCACGTGCGGTCGCGCTCGTCTCGGCCCACAGCGCGGGCACGCGCGACCGTCTCGTCGGCTTCCTCGAGGAGGAACGGCGGCGACTGCGGGGGCGCGGGATGGCCGTGGTCGACGACGCGTCGGCGTGACCCGCGCTACACCTTGGCGATCGGCGCGACCTTGATGAGCAGCTTCTTCGCACCCGCGGAGTCGAAGCGCACGTGCGCGATGCGCTTGGCGCCCTCGCCCGTGACGGCGTCGACCGTGCCCTCGCCGAAGTCGTCGTGGCGGATGCGGTCTCCGGCGGCGAGATCGAGATCGCCGTTGTCGCGGACCTTGTTCGTGACGAGACCGGGGAACTTCTCCATCGCGGTCGACTTCGGCTTGAGCCCGCCACCCGCGGGCAGGGGCTTGACGCCCCAGCGGTCGCCCGCGCCCCCGCCGGGTCGGCGGGCGTTGAGCGCGCGTGACTGCAGCCCGCCACGCGAGTTGACGTCGCCCGGCGACTGCTTCCAGTCGATGAGCAGCGACGGGATCTCCTGCAGGAATCGGCTCGGCATCGCGACCGTCACCTCGCCGAACTGCGCACGCGTCATCGCGAGCGACAGGTACAGGCGCTTCCGCGCTCGCGTGATGCCCACGTAGAACAGGCGCCGCTCCTCCTGCGGACCGCCGGGCTCGTTCGCCGAGATGCGGTGCGGGATGAGGTCCTCCTCGACGCCGGTGAGGAAGACGGCGTCGAACTCCAGCCCCTTCGCCGTGTGCAGCGTCATGAGCGAGACCGCGCCCGACTCGTCGTCGAGATCGTCGGTGTCGGCGACGAGCGCGACCTCCGTGAGGAAGTCGACGATCGTCCCCTCCGGATTGTTGCGCGCGAACTCGCGCGTGACGGCGACGAGCTCGTCGAGGTTCTCCACGCGCGCCTCGTCCTGAGGGTCGCGGCTCATCCGGAGCGCATCGGCGTAGCCGCTCTTGTTGAGCAGCACCTGCAGCCCCTCTGTGACGGCCGTCGGCGGCGCGGGCTCTCCCGACGCGGGCAGCAGCACGGCGGTCGCCTCCCGCAGCACCGCGTCGAGGTGCAGGATCGACTTCTGCAGCTTGGGGCCCAGCCCCATCTCGGCGGGGTGCGCGAGGGCGTCGCGGAACGACATCCCGTTGTCCGCCGCGAACCTCGCGATCGCCGTCTCGGTGACGTCGCCGATGCCCCGCTTCGGCCTGTTGAGGATGCGTCGCACGGCCATCTCGTCCGCGGGATTCGCCACGGCGACGAGGTAGGCGAGCGCGTCCTTGATCTCGGCGCGGTCGTAGAACTTCGTGCCGCCCATGATCTTGTAGGGCACGGCGGCGCGGATGAAGATCTCCTCGAGCGCTCGCGACTGCGAGTTCGTGCGGTAGAAGACGGCCATCTGCTGGTAGTCGACGCCGCTGCGGCGGAGGCTCTCGATCTCGTCTGCGACGAACTGCGCCTCATCGTGCTGCGAGTAGCCGGTGAACCCGACGATCTGCTCGCCGGGCCCCTGGTCGCTCCAGAGCTTCTTGTCCTTGCGGTCGAAGTTGTTGCGGATGACCGAGTTCGCGGCATCGAGGATGTTCTGACTCGAGCGGTAGTTCTGCTCCAGCAGCACGACCCTGGCTCCGGGGAAGTCGCGCTCGAACTCGGTGATGTTGCGGATGTCGGCCCCGCGGAACGCGTAGATCGACTGATCAGAGTCGCCGACGACCGTGAGCGAGGCGCCGGGCGCATCCTCGAAGACCATGCCGCCGCCGGCGTCGCCCTGGATGGGCCGCGTCAGCTCGCGGATGAGCTGGTATTGCGCGTGGTTGGTGTCCTGGTACTCGTCGACGAGGACATGGCGGAAGCGCTTGCGGTAGACGTCCGCGACGTGGGGGAAGGCGCGGAAGAGGAAGACCGTCTGCGCGATGAGGTCGTCGAAGTCGAACGCGTTCGCCTTCTGCAGCTCGCGCTGGTAGTCGCCGAAGATCTCGACGAACTTCCGTTCGGCGGGATCGCTCATGTTCGCGTCGCGCGCGTACGACTCGGCGTCGGCGAGTTCGTTCTTGAGCTTGGAGATGCGCGACTGCACGCCCGCCGGGGTCAGGCCGAGGGAGTCGGCCTCGCGATCGCGCACGAGTCGCTTGAGCAGCGCGCGCGAGTCACCGGAGTCGTAGATCGTGAACGCCTTCGTGAACCCGAACTGCTCGGCCTCGCGCCGCAGGATGCGGACGCATGCGGAGTGGAACGTCGAGATCCACATGCCCCGCGCGCTGTCGCCGACGATCTGCTCGACGCGCTCGCGCATCTCGCCCGCCGCCTTGTTCGTGAAGGTGATCGCCAGGATCTGGCTCGGCCACGCCTCGCGGCTGCGCAGCAGCGAGGCGATCCGGTGCGTCAGGACGCGCGTCTTCCCCGAGCCGGCGCCCGCGACGATGAGCAGGGCGGGGCCGCGGTACTCGACGGCCTCGCGCTGCGGGGGGTTGAGCCCTCGCAGCAGGTCGTCGTCCGCCGCGGTCGGGAGGGAGAAGAGCGCGTCTGTCATGGCCCTTCGAGTCTAGGCGGGCCCCCTGACACGCGGATGGCCCCTGACGCAGGCAGGGCGTCCAGGGTGACGCCGCGGGTGGTCCCCGAGCACGCGCCGGAGGAACACCGGTCTGATCTCAGGATTCCGGAGTAGTGTGCATCCGTTCGCATCGATCTGGGGAGGTTATGATGCCGAATTTCACGGGAAAGCTCGATCTGTCGCCGGCGCGTCTGGGAGACGCCGTCTACAGCCGCATCGCCGCGGCGATCGTCGAGGGGTCGCTCGCGCCCGGCGAGCGCATCCGAGACGTCGACATCGCCGAGAGCCTGGGGGTCTCGCGCATGCCGGTCCGCGAGGCGCTGCAGCGGCTCGAGCGAGAAGGGCTCATCGAGATGTCCGCGAGCCGGTTCACGCGGGTGACCGAGATCACCGACGACATGGTGGCCGCGTCGATGGAGTTCGCCCGCCACCAGACCGGGATCGCGGCGCGGATCGCGGTGGAGCGCATGTCGCCCGCCGAGCGCGAGGAGGCGGTCGAGCTGCTCGACGGCCTGCGCGCCGCACTTCTCGACGGCGACCGCGAGGGAGTGCGGGAGCGGTACTTCGCGTGCTTCGCCTTCCTGGTCGACAAGACCGACAACCCCGTCTTCCGCACCGTCACGAGCGACGCGCGGTTCGGCCTGGAGCGCAACATCCGCACGGGCGCCTTCGCACTCCCGCACACGCCGGGAGTGGAGGCGCTCTTCGACGAGCTGCGCGCGGCCATCCTGAGCGGCGACGCCGAGGTGTCCGAGCGCGCCATCCTCGACATCTTCGACGCCACCACGGCGACTCCCGCTTCATGACGACGGCGTCGCGGCCGCTCTGGCCGCGACGCCCTCCCTCCGGCTACGGTGGGTCGCGGGAGGGACGCCATGGACCGCAGCACCCACGTCATCACGCTCGATGCCCCGCAGTCGGACGCCTTCGCCCACCTGCGCGAGGCCATCCTCACGGGCGCGATCGGCGCGCGGTCGCGCATCCGCGACGCCGAGGTGGCTGCGCGGCTCGGCGTCGAGCGTGCCGACGTGCGGCGCGCCCTCGCATCGCTCGAGCGACTCGGGATGGTCGTCCGCACGCGCACCCGCTCCTTCCGCGTCGCGCTCGACGGCGACGACGGACTCGAGGCCGCAGCCGAGTGCCTCGGCATCGAATGCGGCGTGGCCATCCGCCTCGGCGTCCCGCGGATGCTCGACGAGGAGCGTGCGCTCGGCTCGGCGCTGTGCCTGGAGGCCGCCGCCGTCTGCGAGGCGGCGCCCCTGTCGATCGCGCTCGTGTATGAGGCGGCCCTGGCGGCCTTCGGCCACCTCGTCGGAGCCACGGGCAATCCGTATCTGCGCAACTCGTACGAGGCCGCGTGTGCCGCCGTCCTGCGGAGCACGCGCGGGGAGCACCGGCTGCTGAACCCGCCGACGTTCGTCGCCGCCCGGTTCCGCGAGCTGGCGGGGCACCTCGCCGCGGGCGACGCCCGCGCGGCGGAGCACGCGGCAGGACGCCTCTTCCGGGTCGAGATCGGCGAGACCGTCAGGTGATCCGGCGGAAGACGTCGACGCCGAGATCGGGATGGTCGACGAAGACGCCGTCGACGCCGCTCGCACGCAGCTCCTCCCACTCCCCCTCGTAGTCGCCGAAGGCGGCCTTCCCTCCTGCGCCGCGGTAGCGGCGATGGAGGAAGGCGTTCTCTGGCCGGCATGTCCACGTGTAGACGAGGAGCCCCCGCTCGTGGGCGTCTCGGACGAGCGCGCCCCCGTCCGCGAGGATCATCCGCTTGTCGACGCTGACACCGTCGACGACGCCGACGAGCGCAGCGAGCCCCTCTGGCGAGGCCGACGCGGCGTATCCGACGGCGGCGTCGCCGTCGCGAGCGACGAGGTCCGCGGGCTTCCCCTCCGCTTCGAGCAGGTACACGTACGTCGCACGCACGCCCGCCTCGCTCAACCGGGAGAGCGCCGTCGACTCGAAGGACTCCACGACGAGCGGCAGAGCGCCATCCGCCCACCCCGTCGCCGCGAGGTCCCGCGCGACGAGCGGGACGAGATCGAGGCCAGCGGAGGCGAAGTGGGTGGCGTGCTTGATCTCGAGCACGACGCCGATCTCGCGTCCGTGCTCGAGCGAGGCCTCGCGCACGAGGCCGAGCAGGTCGACGAGCCGCAGGATGGGCTCGGAGCCGTCGAAGGATGCGCTCGACGGGCGGATGTCGGGCAGCCGTTCGCGGGTGCGGAGCCTGGCGAGCTCCTCCCACGTGAAGTCCTCCGTGAACCAGCCGGTGTGCCTGCCGCCGTCGACGACGCGCGTCGTGCGCCGGTCGGCGAACTCGGGATGGTCGGCGACGTCGGTCGTGCCGGAGATCTCGTTCTCGTGCCGCACGACGAGCACGCCGTCGCGCGTCGCGACGACATCGGGCTCGACGGCGTCGACCCCCATCGCGAACGCGAGCCGGTAGGCCGACTCGGAGTGCTCGGGGCGGTAGCCGGAGGCTCCGCGATGGCCGATGACGAGCGGTGTGCGGCGGGGCATGCACGACAGGCTAGTTCGCCCGGGGTGAACGACCGGCGAATCACAGGCCCTCCATAGCCTGGCGTGACTAGGGTGGAGGGACAGCGCCGTCCCATCCATCAGAGGAGTGACCATCATGGCCAGCCCCGGTTTCAACAACCCCGTCTTCTCTCAGGATCCCCGCGCGGTCCAGACCTATCCCGGCGGTCCGCAGGCCGCGCAGTACGGTACGCCCACGACGCCCCCTGCTGCGGGCGGCTACGCCCAGGCCGGGCAGTTCGCCCACATGGGCGTCGACGCCGCCGCGAACGCCAACATGGAGGGCATGCTGGCCGCTCCCCCGGCGGGCGCGCGCGAGACCGGGCGCATGACGGTCGAGGACACCGTCTGGAAGACCGTCGGCCTGTTCGCCGTCATGCTCGTCGTCGCGGCCGTCGGCTACGTCTGGACGCTCGCTCCCGCGCTCGCCTCCGGCAACCCCGCGGACGTCACGCTCATGCCGTGGATCGTCGGCGCGCTGGGCGGCTTCGTCCTCGGACTCGTCAACTCGTTCAAGAAGAAGCCGAGCGTCCCGCTCATCTTCGCCTACGCCGCCTTCGAGGGCCTCTTCGTGGGCGGCATCTCGGCCTACTTCGAGCTCATCTGGCCGGGGATCATCGTGCAGGCCACGCTCGCCACCGTCTCGGTGGTCGGCGTCACGCTGGCCCTCTTCGCAAGCGGCAAGATCCGCGCGTCGAAGCGCGCGACGAAGATCTTCCTGATCGCCATGGTCGGGTACCTCGTCTTCTCGCTGCTGAACCTCGTGCTCTCGGCGACGGGTCTCATCCAGGGCTCGTTCGGCCTGTACTCCTCGACGATCATGGGCATCCCGCTCGGCCTCATCATCGGCGTGCTCGTCGTCCTCATGGCGGCGTACTCGCTCGTGCTCGACTTCGACATGGTGCAGCAGGGCGTCCGCAACGGCGCCCCGCGGATCTTCGGCTGGCAGGCCGCGTTCGGCATCATGGTCACGGTCGTGTGGCTGTACGTCGAGATCCTGCGGATCATCGCCATCCTCCGAGGCAACGACTGACCTCGCCGCGCTGACGAAGGCCGCCCCGGTTCACCGGGGCGGCCTTCGTCGTTCCCTGGGCGAGCTGCGCCCCGCGCCGCGACTCGCCAGTGCGGATGTCGCCCAGCGGGTGCGCGCCGCCGTTCGCCAGTGCGGATGTCCGTCAGAAAGCGCTTGCTCGCTGACATCCGCACTGACGAACAGCGGGGGCGGCAACATCCGCACTGGCGAACGACAGCAGCGGCGACAGCAGCGGCAGCGGCAGCAGCAGCGCCGACAACATCCGCACTGGCGAACGACACCTGGGTCGCCGGGATCGACGGCCGGGTCACGCGCGCGTCATAGCCGCGCCATAGCGGCTCCCGCGACGCTCGATCCATGACCGATCGACGCTTCCTCACCCGCAGGGCCTTCCTCATCGGCGGGGCCACCGCCGTCGCGGGCGCCGGCGCCGCCACCTGGTGGGCCGCCGACCGCTTCCTCATCCCCCATGTCGAGGTCGCGGACGTGTCGGAGGCCGAGGAGGCCGCAGGCACCACCGCGACCGACGCCATCGCCACGATCGACGAGGGGGATCAGAGCGCGACGAGCGCGTCCGCCGCCGTCTCCATCGACACCGTCACGACCGGTTCGGGCAGCGACACCGTCACGTACTTCGTCGCGAGCGTGACGCTCGATGATGCGACTGCGCTGCGCACCGCGTTCGCGAACGACCAGTTCGGCGAGAACGTGACGCAGCTCGTGTCGGAGATGGCGGACGCGAACGGCGCGGTGTTCGCCGTGAACGGCGACTACTACGGCTTCCGCGACACCGGCATCCAAGTGCGCAACGGCGTCGCGTACCGCGATGCCGGCGCGCGAGAAGGACTCGCCCTCTACCGCGACGGCCGCGCGGAGATCTACGACGAGACGGCGACCACCGCTCAGGCGCTCGTCGACGCCGGAGTGTGGACGACGCTGTCGTTCGGCCCCGCGCTCGTGAAGGACGGCGCGGCTGTCGAGGGCGTCGACGAGGTCGAGGTCGACACCAACGTCGGCAACCACTCCATCCAGGGCGAGCAGCCGCGCACCGCCATCGGCGTCGTCGACGCCACGCACGTCGTCTTCGTCGTCGTCGACGGACGCGAGGAGGGATACAGCCGCGGAGTCACCCTGCCCGAGCTCGCCGACATCATGGTCGGCCTGGGCGCACAGACCGCCTACAACCTCGACGGCGGCGGATCGAGCGAGATGTGGTTCGACGGCGCGGTCGTCAACCGGCCGTCGAACGGCGGGGAGCGCGCGACGAGCGACATCCTCTACATCGGCGGCGCATCGTGACCGTCGTCGCCATCCCCGCCTACGAACCCGACCACCGTCTCGTCGACCTGGCCGAGGCCATCCGCGAGCGCGACCCCGAGCTCGGCATCGTCGTCGCCGACGACGGGAGCGGGGTCGCGTCCGCCCCGGTGTTCGCGTCGCTGGAGGCCGCCGGGATCACGGTCCTGAGCCACGGCGCGAACAGGGGGAAGGGCGCGGCGCTGCACACGCTGTTCCGGTACGTCCGCACGGCCCATCCCGGCGAGGCGGTCGTCACGGCCGATGCAGACGGGCAGCACGCGCCGGACGACATCGTGCGGATCGCCCGGGAGACGGAGCAGGCGGATGACGCCATCGTCCTCGGCGTCCGCGACTTCGGCGGGCACGACGTGCCTCTGCGCAGCCGGTTCGGCAACGCCGTCTCTGCGCGTCTGTTCGCGCTCGCGATCGGCGAGCGCGTCGTCGACACCCAGACGGGTCTTCGGGGGCTGCCGCCTCGCGCGCTCCCGTGGGCGACGCGCCTGCCCGGCGACCGCTTCGAGTACGAGGCGATCATGCTGCTGAACGCACGGCGTGCCGGCTTCCGCCTCGCGCAGTCGCCCATCGCGACGGTGTACATCGAGGAGAACCGGTCGTCGCACTTCCGTCCCCTGCGCGACTCGCTGCGCGTGATGGCCCCGCTCGCGGGCTTCCTCGCGTCCTCGCTCATGGCCGCCGCGATCGACGCCCTGCTGCTGTGGCTGCTCGTGACCACGACGGGATGGCTGCAGGGCTCGATCGTCGCGGCCCGCCTCGTGAGCGCGACGATCAACTTCGCCGTCAACCGGCGCTGGGTCTTCGGCCGCGACCGCGAGCGCAAGCCCCTCCGCGTCGAGCTCACCCGCTACGCCGCGCTTGCGCTCGCAGTCCTCGCCGCCAACGTCGCCCTCATGACGATGCTCGACGCGCTCGGAGTCGGCCTCGTCGCGGCCAAGGTCTGCACGGAGGCGGCGCTGTGGGCAGCGGGCTTCGCCGTGCAGCGCGCGTGGGTGTTCACCCACGCGCGCAGCTCCCGCCGGGCGCCCGCGAAACCCTACGTCCTCGCCTAACGGCGACATAGGGACCCCATAGGGATGCCCCGTTGACTGAGGTGAACGAAAGGTGAACGACATGCCCGATCTCACGATGCTCCTCGTCGACCTGGCGGCCATCACGCTGCTGACGGTCGCCGTCTACTTCCAGCGGCACCGCCGGCGCGACCTCGTGGTCGCCTTCTACGGCGTCAACATCGGCGTCTTCGCGGTGTCGTACGTGCTCGCATCGGCAGAGGTGGCCGTCGGACTCGGCCTCGGACTGTTCGGCGTGCTCTCGATCATCCGGCTGCGCTCGAGCGAGATCTCGCAGCGGGAGGTGGCGTACTACTTCGCCGCGCTCGCCATCGGCCTGCTCACGGGACTCTCGCAGACGTTCAGCGTGATGTCGACGGTGCTCGTCGCGGTCGTCGTGCTGTCTCTCGCCGTCGTCGACCATCCGGCCCTGTTCGCCTCGCACCGGCACCGCACCGTGCAGCTCGACGAGGCCATCGGCGACGAGGACGTGCTGCGCGCCGTGCTCGAGGAGCGCCTGGGCGGAGAGGTCCGCACCCTGTCCGTCCAGCACATCGACTTCGTCAACGACACGACGCTCGTCGACGTGCGCTACCGCATCCGCCGCGGCACGACGACGGCCGCCCCCGCACCTGCCCTCCGAGAGCAGGTGGCGGCGTGAACCTCTCCGACCGCTTCGCCGGACGCTTCGAGACGATCTCGCTCGCCGAGCTCGTCGCCGAGGCCGAGCTGCTCACGCGCGTCGACCGCAAGTACCTGCTCCGCGCGGACGACGCCGTGCGCGTGCTCGACGGCGTGGACGCCGAGGCGCGTGTGCTCGAGATCGACGGCGAGCGCGCCTCGCTCTACGGCACGATGTACTTCGACACCCCCGAGCTCCTGAGCTACCGCCTCGCGGCCCTCGGCCGCCGTCGCCGCTTCAAGCTCCGCTCCCGGCACTACGTCGAGACCGACGCCGCGTTCCTCGAGATGAAGACGCGGGGCGCCCGCGGCACGACCGTGAAGGAGCGCATCGAGCAGCCGTCGGATGCCGTCGACCGTCTGACCGACGAAGGCCGCGCGTACGCCGCCGAAGCGGTCGAGTCCCTCGGTCTCGGCGCCGATGTCGCCGACGAGCTGGAACCCACGCTCCACACCGGCTACCGCCGCACCACCCTCCTCCTTCCCGAGGGCGCACGGGCGACCGTCGACACCGACCTGGAATGGCTCGACGCCTGGGGCGGGCGCATGAGCCGTCCTGATCTCGTCATCGTCGAGACCAAGTCGGCGGCGCGCGCCTCGTCGCTCGACCGGCTGCTGTGGCGTGCCGGCATCCGCCCCGTCGGCATCAGCAAGTTCGCCACGGGCCTCGCCGCGATGCGGCCCGAGCTGCCCTCCAACAAGTGGAGCCGCGTGCTCCGCACCCACTTCGACGCGCAGCCCGCGCTGGCCACCTGACCTCGTACGACGGGAGACCCCCATGAACGCACCCCGCACACCCCGCCCCTCCGCGCGGGCCCGGGCCGGGCTCGGCCTCGCCTTCGCCCTCGCGGTGGCGACGGTCACCGGCTGCACCGCCGTCGCGGCATCCGAGACGGCGTCCGCCGGCTCGTCCTCCTCCTCGTCCGGGGCCTCATCCGAGACGACCAGCACGACGACCGCGGAGACGCCGTCGAGCGTCACCGAGGTCGTCGAGGCGAACTCCGACCAGACCGTCGTGAACGACGACGAGTGGTCAGAGGACGACGCCGTGGACGTCGTCCTCTCGGGGACATCGGCGGAGACGACCGCGACGGGCGTGAGCGTCTCGGACGGCACCGTCACGATCACGGAGGCCGGCGTCTACCGGCTGTCCGGGGACCTCGACGGCTCCGTCGTCGTCGCCGCAGCCGACGACGCGCAGGTCGTGCTCATCCTCGACGGCGTGACGATCACGGCCGACGGCGCCCCGGCCATCCAGGTCACGACGGCCGACGACGTCGCGATCTTCCTCGCGGACGGGTCATCGAACGCGGTGTCGTCGACCGGGGCGTACGCGGAGAATGCCGACGCGAACGCGGCCATCTGGGCCGACACCGACCTCACGGTGTCGGGCACGGGAGCACTCACGGTCGACGGCTCGGCCGAGGACGGCATCACGAGCAAGGACGACCTCGTCGTGCTCTCGGGCACGATCGACGTCACCGCGGCCGACGACGGGCTCAAGGGCAACGACTCCCTCACCGTCCGCGGCGGCACGATCGCCATCGACGCGGGGGGTGACGGCCTGGCGTCCGACCAGGACGCCGACGACACGCAGGGCTGGGTCCTCGTCGAGGGCGGCACGCTCGACATCACCGCGGGAAGCGACGGCATCGACGGCTTCACCGACGTCGTCGTCACGGGCGGCGACATCGTCATCTCGTCGGAGGAGGGGATCGAGGCCGGCACCGTCGCGATCGGCGGCGGCACGATCGACATCACGGCGACCGATGACGGCATCAACGGATCGGCGGGCACGTCATCCGACTCGGCGTCGTCGGACGACGGGCAGGATGCGTTCGGAGGCGGAGGCGGCGGAATGTCGGACAGCGGCGAGCTCGTGCTCATCGCGGGCGGCACGATCACGGTCGACGCCCAGGGCGACGGCCTGGACTCGAACGGCTCGATGCAGATCACGGGCGGCACCACGGTCGTCTACGGTCCGACCGGGTCGGGCAACGGCGCGCTCGACACCAACGGCGAGTTCACGATCTCGGGCGGCAGCCTCATCGCGCTCGGTTCGTCGGGGATGGCCGAATCTCCGTCGACGTCATCGGAGCAGGCGTGGGTGGCCGCCTCCGCGAGCGGCTCGGCGGGGTCCACGGTGGAGATCGTCGCGTCCGACGGCACCGTCCTCGCCTCGACGACGGCCGAGAAGGAGTTCGCGACCGTCGTGTACTCGAGCGCCGACGTCGTGGCGGGCGAGACCTACACGGTGACGGTCGACGGCACGTCGGCCGTCACCGCGACGACCGGCCAGGCCCTGTCGGGCGGCATGGGCGGCGGCGGCCGCTGACCCGCCGGCGGCTGCGGAGGCGCGGCGGCGGCTTCGGAGGCGCGGCGGCGGCTTCGCCAGTGCGGATGTAGGTCGGGAAGCCCGATCTGACCGACATCCGCACTGGCGAATGCGCGCAACGCCGACATCCGCACTGGCGAATGCGCGCGACGCCGCCGTCCGAGACGTTCGGTCGCTGATCGACCGGCGCGGGAGGCGCGGGTGTGAGTCCGTCTACTCTGGGATCGTGGACGGACGCGAGCTGCACGACGCGGCGACGGCCGCGGCGCACGAGCTGCCCGGCATGGCGCTCGAGTACCCGTTCGGCCCCGAGTGGGACGTGTTCAAGGTGCGCGGCAAGGTGTTCCTGCTGCAGACCACCCTGCGCGGCTCCGAGCTCGTCACCGTGAAGGCGCATCCCGACGACGCCGTGGCGCTGCGTGCCGAGTTCCCCGACATCTCCCCCGGCTACCACATGAACAAGCGGCACTGGATCTCCCTGCGCCCCGGGCCCTCCCTCTCGGAGCCGCTCGTCCGCGAGGTCGTCACCGAGTCGTATCTGCGCGTCGTCGAGACGCTGCCCCGCGCCATTCGCCCCGTCGACCCGACCCTGTTCGGGCGCTGACGGGCGCATCCGCCGAGGGCGGATCCGCCTGCCGCGGATTCTGCGGCGCGGCCCGGATGGCGGGCGCACGCTGGGTGCATGGCAGACGAATCGAAGGTCCCGCAGTTCACCGCCCAGGCGCGGCATGAGCTGTTCCACCGGCGCGTGCTCGTGCTCGACGGCGTGCTCGACGACGACAACGGCATGCTCCTCGCCACCCAGCTGCTCGCGCTCGCCGCGGAGGACCCGCACGCCGACATCGCGCTCTGGATCCACTCCCCCGGCGGCTCCGTGCCGTCGATGCTCGCCATCCGCGACGTCATGCGGCTCGTGCCCTGCGACGTGTCGACGCTCGCGGTCGGCCTCGCGTGCAGCGCCGGGCAGTTCCTGCTCTCCGCGGGCACTCCGGGCAAGCGCCGCGCGCTGCCGCACGCGCGCATCCTCCTGCACCAGGGCTCCTCGGGGATCGGCGGCACGGCAGTCGACGTCGCGCTGCAGGCCGACGACCTGCGACAGCTGCGCGACACGGTGCTCGGCCTCATCAGCGCCGACACGGGTCAACCGCTCGAGCGGGTGTTCGACGACTCGCTGCACGATCATTGGTTCACGGCGCAGGAAGCGCTCGCCTACGGCTTCATCGACGGCATCGTCTCGGGGTTCGACGAGGTCATGCCCGTGCACCGATCGCGCATCGGGATCGGAGCGGGCGCATGAGCACGTACACGATCCCCCACGTCATCGCGCGGGATGGCCGCGGCGAGCGCGTCATGGACGTGTACTCGCACCTGCTCGCCGAGCGCGTCGTCTACCTCGGCACTCCGATCGACGCCGGCGTCGCGAACGCGCTCATCGCGCAGCTGCTGCATCTGGATGCCGTCGCGCCCGACCGCGACGTGCAGCTCTACATCAACTGCGAGGGAGGCGACCCGGCGGCGATGCTCGGCGTGTACGACACCATGCGCCACATCCGGTCTGACGTCGCCACGACGTGCGTGGGGCAGGCGATCGGCGTCGGCGCCGTACTGCTCGCGGCGGGCGCCGCGGGCAAGCGCGCCGTGCTCCCGCACGCCCGGGTCGTCCTGAACCAGCCCGCCGCACAGGGGCGCGGGGCCATCCCCGATCTCATCCTGCACGCCGACGAGCTCGTGCGGGTCCGCGGAGACATCGAGGGCATCCTGTCGCATCACACGGGCCGCCCCGTCGAACTGCTGCGGCGCGACACCGACCGCGATCGCGTGCTCACGGCCCGGGCCGCCGTGGAGTACGGGCTCGCCGACACCGTGCTCGCGCCGCGGTGAGCACCCTCAGGCGGCGAGGGCGAGCGCCTGCACGCGGGCGGGTGTCTGCGCGGGCACCTGCGAGTGCGCGGGCGCGGGCGCGGAGGTCGTCGCCGCCCGCAGGTCGTCGGCGATCCCCGCCGTCAGGTCGAGGAGCGATCCCTCCAGAGCGCCGAGGACGGCCGCGACGATCTCGCTCGAGGCCTCCTTGAGCCCGCGCTCCACCTCGGAGAGGTACTGCACCGAGACGCCCGCGCGGCGCGCCACGTCGGCGAGCGTCTCACCGCGTGCGTGCCGCATGCGCCGCAGGCGATCGCCGACGAGATGCCGCCAAAGCGGGTCGGGCAGGGCGATGCGCGGACGGAGGGGAAGCAGTTCGGCCATGCCCTCACGCTAGGTCGCGCGCCGCCGCCCGTACAGGGCCTTCCGCCGACGGCAGAACGCGACCGCCATCCGCCTCAGGCGCGCCGCCGCCCGAGCACGCCCGACAGCACGACGATGACGACGCCCGCGATCGGCACGATGAGCAGACTGACACGCAGATCGGTCGCGTCGGAGACCGCGCCGATCACGAGCGGCGAGATGAGGAAGCCGAGGCGCATGAGCCACGTCACGACGGTGAGCCCGGTCCCCGGACGCAGGCCGGGCAGCTCGTCGGCCGTGTGCATGGCCGCGGGGATGAGCGTGGCCACGCCGAATCCCGCCGCCGCGAAGCCGATGAGCGTCGCCGGCACGGTCGGGAACGCGAGCGCGACACCCATGCCGACCGCGACGAGGACGCCGCCGGCGACCGCGACGAGCCGCTGCCCGAACCGGTCCGTCAGCGCGTCACCGACGAGACGTCCGACGAACTGGAACCCGATGAGGGCGATGTACCCCGTCGCGGCGAGAGCGGCGGGGGCGCCGAGCGAGTCGCGCATGTACAGCGTCGCCCACGACGACCCCACGTCCTCCACGATCGTCGCCGCGATCGAGATCGCGGCGAGCCCCGCCATGGCGAGCACGACGCGCGGTGCCGCGCGTCCGACGACCGAAACCGCCTCCTCGACCGACGCCTCGCCGGACTCCTCGTCGGGGCCGGGCAGGCACATCCGCAGCGCGACGATCGCCGTCCCTGCGAACAGCGCTCCCGTGATCGCGAGGTGCACACCGAGCGGCAGGCCGAGCGCGATCGCGCCCGCCGACATGAATCCGCCCGTGACGGCCCCGAGCGACCAGATCGCATGGAAGCCGTTGATGATCGAGCGCCCGTAGCGCTTCTGCACGCGCAGACCGTGCGCGTTCTGCGCGACGTCGGTGACGGAGTCGAGCAGACCCACGGTGAACAGCGCGAGCGTGAAGACGACCGGCAGCGGAGCGAGCCCGACCCCGAGCATCGCCGCCGCGAGCAGGATGGTGCCTGTCACGGCGAGGCGGCCCGAGCCCATCCGCCGGATGAGCGAGCCCGCAGCGAGCCCCGACAGCAGCGCACCGACCGGCATCGCCGCGATCGAGATGCCGTAGAGGGTGTCGCTGAGGCCCAGCGCCTCCTTGATCTCGGGGAAGCGCGGGATGACGTTGGCGTAGATCGCGCCGTTCGTGAAGAACAGGGCCGACACCGCGAAGCGCGCGCGACGCGCTTCGCGGGAGGGGACGGGGGTGTTCACGGTGCTCCTGATTCGTCCGTGTCGCGGGAGGACACGGATGTGTACGATCGTACGCCATCGGATAGAGTCGCCCCCATGGCCTCACCCCGACGCGACGACCCCGGGCGTCGCGACCGCATCATCGACGCGTGCCTCGACGTCATCGCCGAGGTCGGCGTCGCGGGCACGTCGCACCGCCGGGTCGCCGCCGCCGCCGACGTGCCGCTGGGGTCGATGACCTACCACTTCACCGGGATGGCCGAGCTGCTGCACGAGGCGCTCTCGCGCTTCGCACACACCGTCAGCGACGGCTTCGAAGAGCGGATGGCCGCGGCACGCGACCGCGACGAGGCGGTCGACGCCGTCGTGGCGATCATCGCCGACGACCTCTTCGACAGCAGCCGCTCGCTCGTGCTCACGCACGAGATCTACACCCTCGCCGCGCGCGACGAGGCCTTCCGCACACTCACCGAGGCATGGATGGCACGCAGCCGGGCCGCGCTCGAGCGGCACTTCGACCCCGTCATGACCCGCGTGCTCGACGCGCTCATCGAGGGCGTCACCATCCACCGCGCACTCGATCGCGGCCCGACGTTCGACCGCGCCGCCGTGCGCGACGCCGTGCTGCGCGTCGTCGGGCGCTGACGCCGGGACACGACGCAGGAGATCCGGGCCCGGCAACGGCGGCAGCGCCGGAATTCGCGGCGGTGGCCCCCTTCGCACCGGAAGAACTCCTGCGTCGTGTCCGGTGCAGCGCCCGCAACCGGCCACGTCCCCCTCAACCGACCGGACCGCACCCGCGGACACAGTGCAGGAGATCCGGCCGCCCGCCGGCGGTGGCTCCCGTCATCCCGGGTCTCCCCTCACCCGGCAGCGGTGGAACTCCTGCACTGTGTCCGGTCAGGCGGCGGGCCGGCCCTCAGTCGAGCGGGCCGCCCTCTGCCACGACGCGGTCGATGAGGGCGCGCACGATCCGCGGATCCTGGCGCAGCCCGTCGTGCTCGTACTCGTTCGTCACCCACAGGTGCGTGTTCGGCACGCGGCGCACGGTCTCCTCGGCCTGGCCGAAGTCGACGTACATGTCGTCGTAGTACATGGCTGCTGCGAGGGGCACCTCGTTCCGCGCGAGCCGCGCGGCGTCGTACAGGCGCGGATGGTCGACCCGCTCGGCGAGGGCGTGCGCGGCGTCGCGGAAGGGGCGCAGCGACGCGATCTCGTCGTACATCCAGGGGAAGAACATCTCCCCCGTGAACGGCACAGGGGCATCCGTCGCCGCGAAGCCGCCGAGCTCCGCGCGCACCCGGTGCGCGGCCCATGCCGTCGCGCCGTCGCCATCGGCGTAGATCTCCTCCTGCAGCAGCGCGTAGAGCGGGTTGCCCCAGTACTGCGTGAGGTCGTCGACGGCGGCGAGGAAGTGGTCACTGAGGCGCCCTGGCGCCGAGAACGCCTCGTCGAAGAGCCAGTGGACGCGCTCGAAGCCGGGCTTCATCCCGAAGTCGATGCCGATGGTCTGCAGCCGACGGGCCGTGAGGCGGTCGCCGCTCGGGAGCCGGACATCGTCGTTCTCCAGCACGTCGATCACGGCGGCGACGGTCGCTGCGTCCTGCGGGTACCGGCGGTAGAACTCCGCCGTCTTCGCCGCGACACGCGGCAGCGTGCGCCGGTAGACCTCGTCGGCGTCCGGCTCGATCGACGTCAGGCCGCCCGTGACGTACGACGCCGCGAGCGCCTCGGGGTGGAACGACAGGTATGTGAGCGTCAGGAAGCCGCCGTAACTCTGCCCGAGCGTCTGCCAGCGGATGCCGCCGAATACCGTGTGCCGCAGGTGCTCGAGGTCGGCCACGATCTGCCCGGCACGGAAGAACCGGATGTACGCGGCCGCCTCGTCCGCGCCCATCCCCGCGATCGATGCGCGCTCGACGCGGGTCGATCGCCCCGTGCCCCGCTGGTCGAGCAGCAGCAGCCGGTGGGTCTTCAGCGCCTCGTCGACCCAGTCGGCGCCCGGCAGGGGGCGCGGGCCCTTGCCGCCGGGCCCGCCCTGCAGGTAGACGAGCACGGGGGCATCCTGCCGATCGACGTGGGCGACCTCGCGCGCGAACACCTCGATCGTGCGGCCGCCGTCGGGCGCCGCCCAATCGAGCGGGACGACGACGGTGTGGTCGCGGATGACGCGGTCGCGCATGCGGTACGAGGTCATCCGTCCATTCTCTCGCGCCGCACGAGACGGCGAAGGCCGCCGCTGCGGATGCAGCGACGGCCCTCAGCGCGGCGGGATCACTCCCACTCGATGGTCCCCGGGGGCTTCGACGTGACGTCGAGCACGACCCGGTTGACCTCGCGCACCTCGTTCGTGATGCGGTTGGAGATCTTCGACAGCACGTCGTACGGCAGGCGCGTCCAGTCGGCGGTCATGGCGTCCTCGCTCGAGACGGGCCGCAGCACGATCGGATGGCCGTACGTGCGGCCGTCCCCCTGTACGCCGACCGAGCGCACGTCGGCGAGCAGCACGACGGGGCACTGCCAGATGACGCCGTCGAGACCCGCGGCGCTCAGCTCCTCGCGCGCGATGGCGTCGGCGTCACGCAGGATCTCGAGACGGTCAGCGGTGACCTCGCCCACGATGCGGATGCCGAGGCCGGGCCCCGGAAACGGCTGGCGGCCGACGATCGCCTCGGGGAGGCCGAGCTCGCGGCCGATCGCACGCACCTCGTCCTTGAACAGGGTGCGGAGCGGCTCGATGAGGGCGAAGTCGAGGTCGTCGGGCAGGCCGCCGACGTTGTGGTGGCTCTTGATGTTCGCCGTTCCGGCTCCGCCGCCCGACTCCACGACGTCGGGGTAGAGCGTGCCCTGCACGAGGAACTTGATGGGCTCGCCCTCGGCCTTCGCCTCCTCGACGAGCTCGCGCTGCACCTTCTCGAACGCGCGGATGAACTCGCGGCCGATGATCTTGCGCTTCTGCTCGGGGTCGGTGACGCCCTCGAGATGCCCGAGGAAGGTCTCGGCGGCGTCGACCGTGATGAGGCGCACGCCCGTCGACGCGACGTAGTCCTGCTCGACCTGCTCGCGCTCGCCCTTGCGGAGGAGCCCGTGGTCGACGAAGACGGCCGTCAGCTGGTCGCCGATCGCGCGGTGCACGAGGGCGGTCGAGACGGCCGAGTCGACTCCGCCCGAGAGCGCGGAGATGACGCGCGCCGAGCCGACCTGCTCGCGGATGCGCGCGACCTGCTCCTCGATGACGTTGCCGCTGTTCCAGTCGGCGGGAAGACCCGCGGCCCTGTGGAGGAAGTTCTCCAGCACCTTCTGGCCGAAGTCGGAGTGCTTCACCTCGGGGTGCCACTGCACGCCGTAGAAGCAGCGCTCGTCGCTGCCGAACGCCGCCACGGGGGTCGCGGCGGTGGCTGCGAGCACCTGGAAGCCCTCCGGCGCCTTCGAGACCTGGTCGCCGTGGCTCATCCACACGTTCTGCTCGGCGGGCTGGCCGCCGAGGAGGATGCCGCCGTCGCCGACGAGCGCGGCGTCGGTCGCCCCGTACTCGCGCAGGCCCGTGTGCGCGACCTCGCCGCCGAGCGCCTGCGCCATGACCTGGAAGCCGTAGCAGATGCCGAGGGTGGGGATGCCGAGGTCGAAGACCTTCGTGTCGAGGGAGGGCGCACCGGGCTCGTAGACCGACGACGGACCACCCGAGAGGATGATCGCGACCGGGTTCTTCTCAGCGACCTCGGCCGCCGTGATGGTGTGCGGCACGAGCTCGCTGAAGACGCCGGCCTCGCGCACGCGACGCGCGATGAGCTGCGCGTACTGCGCACCGAAGTCGACGACGAGGACGGGGCGCGCAGCGGTGTCTGCGCTCATCGGGGGACCTCCTGAGTGGGAGCGGGAGAGGGGTCGGATGCGGCCTTGGCTGCCTTCTTCTCGGCGGCGCTGTCCTCGCGCTGGGCGAGGTAGCGCTTCACGTCGCGGGCGACGTAGTACTCCATGAAGAACGACAGGAACGGCACGACGCCGCCGCCGGCGAGCAGGATGAAGCGCCAGAACGCCCAGCGCATGAGGCTCCACACGCGGAAGCAGGCGAAGAGGTACACGACGTAGAACCATCCGTGCACGATGAGGATGCCGAGCGAGAGGTTCACGCCGTCGCCCGTCGAGACGAGTTCTCCCGTCGGGCTCGGCACCACCTCGCGGAAGGCGAAGACCCCCTGCGAGTCGAGGAAGAACAGCTCGACGGCGAGGGGGGTGTACTTCAGCACCATCTCGGCGCACAGGAGCAGCAGCCCGACGCCCGTGATGACGGAGCAGACCTGGTAGAAGCGGAGCGCCCGGCGGATCTGGGGGAACGTGGCGATCCGCGGTTGTGGCATGCTCCCCATTCTACGGGGCCGTCGGCTGGCGGTTCGCCGGATGGCCGCGGCCGGGATGGCGTCTGACGCCCGGCCTCACGCCTCGTCGGGGTCGACGCCCTGGAGCTCTTCCAGCTCGCGCTCCCAGGCGTCCTTCGCGAGGCGGTACCAGAGGTAGAACGAGAACGCCGCGAAGATCGCCCACTCGGCCGCGTAGAACAGGTTGAGCCAGTTCACGGGGCTGCCGATCTCGGGCGCCGGCGACGTGATGGCCGAGAGGTCGGTCTCGACGAGACCCGCGACGGGGTCGTCCGACGTGAGGTACTGCCGGTACACGTCGATGGGCTCGCCGTCGATCTCGGTGTCGTGCCACAGCGACAACAGCGCGGCCGGCGACATCCGCGTCTGGGCGAACACGTCGTCGCCGGTCGGGAGCGTCGGTCCCTCGTCCGAGATGAGGCGACCGGACAGGTCGGTGGGCTCCCAGTCGGCGACGTGCCGCAGGCTCGGCGGGACGTAGCGGGCTTCCGCGGCTTCGTCGAGGGCTGCTGCGGCGGCGTCCGCCTCCTCGCGTGTCGCCGTCCATCCCAGTGCGACGGCGATCGAGCGGGCCTCGGGGTACGCCGCGACGGCGAACTGCCCCGTCACCCAGTAGCCTTCGACGCCCTCGTCGTAGCGCGACGACACGACGATGAAGTCGCCGGGGACCCACTGCCCCTCGAGCGCGACCTTCTGTCCGACGAGCGACTCGTCGAGGTACTCGCCCGGCTGCACGACGTCGTCGAGCGGTCGGACGACCTCGGTCGCCCCCGCCTCGGGCGGGTCGGTGTCGATGGCCCGCGCGAGCTGCCACTGCAGCAGCCACGAGAACACGCCGGCGACCACGAGGCACAGCACGAGCATCGCGATCCACCGGGGTCGCAGCATGACCTCGCGCAGGGTCGGAGGGAAGACCTGCTCGTCGGCGGGGGCGGCGGATGGCGCGGGATCGGCCATCAGTGGACGGGGTTCACCACGACGTCGACGCGCTGGAACTCCTTCAGGTCGGAGTAGCCCGTCGTCGCCATCGACTTGCGCAGCGCGCCGACGAGGTTCGCAGTGCCGTCCGCCACGAGCGCGGGCCCGTACAGGATCTCCTCGAGCGTGCCGACCGGATCGACCTTGACGCGGTGTCCGCGCGGCAGCTTCGCGTGATGCGCCTCGGGCCCCCAGTGGTATCCGTTGCCGGGGGCGTCGGTCGCGCGTGCGAGCGCGACCCCGAGCATGACGGCGTCGGCGCCCATCGCGAGCGCCTTCACGATGTCGCCGGAGGTGCCGACACCGCCGTCGGCGATGACGTGCACGTAGCGTCCGCCCGACTCGTCGAGGTAGTCGCGGCGGGCGCCCGCCACATCGGCCACGGCGGTCGCCATGGGCGTCGACACCCCGAGGGTCGCACGCGTCGTCGAGGCTGCTCCCCCGCCGAAGCCGACGAGCACGCCTGCCGCGCCCGTGCGCATGAGGTGGAGCGCCGCGGTGTACGTGCCGACGCCGCCGACGATGACGGGGACGTCGAGCTCGTAGATGAACTCCTTGAGGTTCAGCGGCTCCGCGACGCTCGAGACGTGCTCGGCGGACACCGTCGTGCCGCGGATGACGAACAGATCGACTCCGGCTGCCACCACCGTCTCCGAGAGCTCCTGCGTGCGCTGCGGCGACAGGGCGCCGGCGACGGTCACGCCGGCCTCGCGGATCTCCGCCAGGCGCTGCGTGATGAGCGCGGGCTTGATGGGCTCGGCGTACAGCGCCTGCATGCGCGCCGTCGCCGACCGGTCGGGCAGCGAGGCGATCTCGGCGAGGAGCGGCTCGGGGTTCTCGTAGCGCGTCCAGAGCCCCTCGAGGTCGAGCACCCCGAGCCCGCCGAGGCGGCCGAGCGCGATGGCGGTCTGCGGGCTGATGACGGAGTCCATGGGAGCCCCCACGACCGGCACGTCGAACGCGTAGGCGTCGATCGCCCACGAGGTCGACACGTCCTCGGGGTTGCGCGTGCGCCGCGAGGGCACGACGGCGATGTCGTCGAACGTGTAGGCGGGTCGGCCCCGCTTGCCGCGGCCCAGCTCGATGTCACTGCTCACCCGATCAGCCTACCCTCACGGGCCGACGGGCCCGGGGTCAGGCGGCGCTGTAGCGTCCCGAGCGGATGGCCCTCGCCCGCGCCTTCTCGGCCTCCTCCTCGCGGTTCTTGGGAGGGGCGGAGGTCGTCAGCGCGTCGAGGAGATGCTGCGTGGCGTGCGCGATCGCGTGCACGGCCTCGCCGAAGGCCTCCTCGTTCGCCCTCGACGGCTTCGTCGTGCCGGCGATCTTGCGGACGTACTGGAGGGCGGCCGCGTGCACCTCGTCGGAGGTCGCCGCCGGCTCGAAGTTGTGGAGCGTGTGGATGTTCCGGCACATGTCCCGCACGATACGCCGCTCGCCGGACAGCGGGAAGGGCCTCCGGGACGGTGTCCCCGAGGCCCTTCCCGTGCCCTCAGCGCTTGTAGTTCGGCGCCTCGACGACGATCTGCACGTCGTGGGGGTGCGACTCCTTGAGCCCGGCCGAGGTGATCCGCACGAACTTGCCGCGCGCCTTCAGCTCCTCGATCGTGCGGGCGCCGACATAGAACATCGACTGGCGCAGGCCGCCCGTGAGCTGGTAGACGACGGCCGAGAGCGGACCACGGTAGGGCACCTGCCCCTCGATGCCCTCGGGGATGAGCTTGTCGTCGCTCGGCACGTCTGCCTGGAAGTAGCGGTCCTTCGAGTACGAGGTCTGCTTGCCGCGCGTCTGCATGGCGCCGAGCGAGCCCATCCCGCGGTACTGCTTGAACTGCTTGCCGGCCTGGAAGACGATCTCGCCCGGCGACTCCTCCGTGCCGGCGAGCAGGGAGCCGAGCATCACGGTGTCGGCGCCGGCGACGAGAGCCTTCGCGATGTCCCCCGAGTACTGCAGCCCGCCGTCGGCGATGACGGGCACGTCGGCCGCGCGTGCGGCGAGCGACGCCTCGTAGATGGCGGTGACCTGGGGCACGCCGACGCCCGCCACGACGCGGGTGGTGCAGATCGAGCCGGGCCCGACGCCGACCTTGACGGCGTCGACGCCCGCGTCGATCAGCGCCTGGGCGCCTTCGCGCGTGGCGATGTTGCCGCCCACGACGTCGATGTGGGCGAACGAGGGGTCGGCCTTGAGCCGGCGCACGATGTCGATGACGCCCTGCGACTGGCCGTTGGCGGTGTCGACGACGAGCACGTCGACGCCGGCGTCGCGCAGCGCCTCGGCGCGCTCCCACGCGTCGCCGAAGAAGCCGATCGCGGCGCCCACGCGGAGGCGGCCCTGCTCGTCCTTCGTCGCGAGGGGGTACTTCTCGCTCTTGTCGAAGTCCTTGATCGTGATGAGGCCGCCGAGACGGCCGTCCTCGTCGATGAGCGGGAGCTTCTCGACGCGGTGCTCCGCGAACAGCGCGATGACCTGCTCCGCCGCGATGCCGACGGGGCCCGTGACGAGCCCGTCCTTGGTCATGACGTCGGCCACGCGCGTGACGGGGCGCTGGATCTCGGACACGAAGCGCATGTCGCGGTTGGTGATGATGCCGACGAGGCGGTCGTCCTCGTCGACGACGGGCAGGCCGGAGATGCGGTACTTCGCGCACAGCGCGTCGACCTCGGCCACGGTCGCGTCGGGCGTCGTCGTGATGGGGTCGGTGATCATGCCCGACTCGCTGCGCTTCACGCGGTCGACGGCGGTCGCCTGATCGGCGATCGACAGGTTGCGGTGCAGGATGCCGATGCCGCCCTGGCGAGCGAGGGCGATGGCCATCCGCGCCTCGGTCACGGTGTCCATGGCGCTCGACAGGAGCGGGATCGCGACCCGGATGCGGCGTGTGAGGCGCGACGACGTGTCCGCCTCGCTGGGGATGACGTCGGTGTGCCCCGGAAGGAGCAGGACGTCGTCGTAGGTCAGTCCTACGAAGCCGAACGGGTCGTGATCTGTCATCTGGGGTGTCTCCTGCCGACGCGATGAGGGCTGCTCCGGGTACGGGAGAGGGTCGCCATCCCGTGGAGAGATTCTATCGGCGCGCCGGAGGCCCGGCGTCGTGTCCCTCACATGGCACACACAGGAAACGGCGGCGACACATTAGGGTCTTAGCGTCGGACACCGATGTCCGGCGAACCGACCGACGGCATCGGTGCCGACCCGGAGGACCCATGAAGCACAACTTCGTCCGACGGAGGCGGGCTCGTCTCGGCGCACTCACCGCGCTGGCAGCCATCGCCTCCGCCCTCTTCCTCGCTCTGACGGCGCCATCCGCCGCCCATGCGGCCGAGGGCGACCCCTACACGATCAGCGGGAACGTCCAGCTCGACGGGGAGCCGCTGGAAGGCGTCGTCCTCGTGGTCGACGGCGCCGGCGGCGAGCAGGAGGTGGAGACCGACGCCGACGGCCGCTGGCAGGTGAAGGTGCCGGAGAAGGGCGTCGACTACACCGTCACGCTCGACGAGGAGACCCTCCCCGAGGGCATCGCGGTCGTGGAGGACACCGACGGCGACGGCGAGCCGAACGTCACCACCTCGGAGATGGGGCAGGGCGGGCGCCTCACGTTCAACTTCTTCATCGGAGAGGGAGAGCGCAACGTCACCGGCTTCTTCGATCAGTTCGTCCAGCGCCTCGTGCAGGGCCTGAACTTCGGCCTGATGCTCGGGCTCGCGTCGGTCGGCGTCTCGCTCGTGTACGGCACGACGCGCCTGTCGAACTTCGCGCATGCCGAGATGGTCACCTTCGGCTCGATCGCCGCGCTCGTGCTCGTCGGCCCCGCCTCCCTCGCCCTTCCGGTGTGGGTCGGCATCCCGATCGCCGTCATCCTGAGCGGCGTGCTGGGCTTCGTGCTCGACTGGATCATCTGGCGCCCGCTGCGGCGCCGCGGGGTGGGCACGGTGCAGCTCATGATCCTGTCGATCGGCCTGTCGCTCGCGCTGCGGTACGTCTTCCAGTTCTTCATCGGCGGCGGCACGCAGCAGCTGCCGCCCATGGCGGCCACCGACCGCATCCCGCTCTTCGGCGCCGTCGGGCTCAGCGTCACCGAGATGGTGTCGATGGCGATCGCGGTCGTCGTCATCGTCGCCTTCGCGGTGTGGCTCACCTACAGCCGCATCGGCAAGGCGACGAGGGCCATCTCGGACAACCCGTCGCTCGCCGCGGCCTCGGGCATCGACGTCGACCACGTCGTGCGCATCGTGTGGATCGTGTCCGGAGCGCTCGCGGGCCTCGCCGGCGTCCTCTACGCGTACTATCGGCCCGGCATCCGCTGGGACATGGGCGCGCAGGTGCTGCTGCTCGTGTTCGCGGCCGTCACCCTGGGCGGTCTCGGAACGGCGTACGGCGCCCTCGTCGGCTCGATCATCATCGGGCTCCTCGTGGAGGTGTCGAGCCTGTGGATCCCGGCCGACCTCCGCTTCGTCGGCGCGCTCGTCGTGCTCATCCTCATCCTCCTCGTCCGGCCGCAGGGAATCCTGGGCCGGCGAGAGCGAATCGGCTAAGGGGGCTGTCGTGAACTGGTTGCAGATCCTCGACAACACGCTGTCGTCCATCATCAGCCCCGCGACGCTGGGCTACGCCCTCGCGGCGCTGGGCCTCGCCATCCACTTCGGGTACGCGGGCCTCATCAACATGGGCATCGCCGGATTCATGGCACTGGGCGCCTACGGATACGCGATCTCCGTGCTCACCTTCGGCCTGCCGTGGTGGGTCGCCGCGCTCATCGGCCTCGGCGCCGCGGCGCTGTTCGCCCTCATCCTCGGCATCCCGACGCTGCGCCTGCGCGGCGACTACCTCGCAATCGCGACGATCGCGGCCGCCGAGGTCGTGCGCCTCCTGTTCCTCACCACCGCCTTCGAGGACGTCACGGGCTCCGCCGACGGCCTGAGCGGCTACCACGGCAGCTTCCGGTCGTCCAACCCGCTGCCGGACGGCACCTACGGCTTCGGCCCGTGGACCTACAACGAGACCGGATGGTGGGTCCGCATCATGGGCCTCGTGACCCTCGGCATCGCCGCGCTCGCGGTGTGGATGCTCACGCGCAGCCCGTGGGGACGCGTCATGAAGGGCATCCGGGAGGACGAGGACGCCATCCGCGCCCTCGGCAAGAACGTCTTCTCGTACAAGATGCAGTCGCTCGTGCTGGGCGGCGTGCTCGCCGCGGCCGGAGGCGTCGTCTACGCGCTCCCGTCGGCGGTCAACCCCGGCGTCTACGTGACGTCGCTCACGTTCTTCGTCTGGACGGCGCTCCTCCTCGGCGGCGCCGCCACGGTCTTCGGACCGCTGCTGGGATCCCTCATCTTCTGGGTGATCCAGACGTTCCTGTCGAACGTCCTCCCGGCGCTCGTCGACGCCGGGCTCCTGCCGTTCATGTCGTCCGTCCAGGCCGGCACGCTGCGGTTCATCCTCGTGGGCGTCGCGCTCATGCTGCTCGTCGTGTTCATGCCGCAGGGCATCCTCGGCAACAAGAAGGAGCTGACCTTTGTCCGATAACGCTCCCGCCACCGCCCCGGTCGCGCGCCCGAAGACCACCGGCCTGCACACGGGCGACGCCGCGCCCGGCTGCGCCAAGGTCGACCCGATCATCGTCGCGGACGGCGTCACCCGCTCGTTCGGGGGCATCACGGCCGTCGACGTCGCCCATCTCGAGATCCCGCGCGGCGCGATCACGGCCCTCATCGGCCCGAACGGCGCCGGCAAGACGACGCTCTTCAACCTGCTGACCGGGTTCGACAAGCCCGACGAGGGCACCTGGTCGTTCGACGGCCGGTCGCTGTCGGGCGTGCCGGCCCACCGCGTGGCGCGGATGGGGCTCGTGCGCACCTTCCAGCTCACGAAGGCGCTCGGACTCCTCACCGTGATGGACAACATGAAGCTCGGCCAGAAGGGGCAGGTCGGCGAGCGCTTCTGGTCGAGCCTCATCCCCGCGCTCTGGCGCGCGCAGGACACCGGCATCGAGGACCGCGCGTTCGAGCTGCTGCGCAAGTTCAAGCTCGATGCGAAGAAGGACGACTTCGCCGCATCGCTGTCGGGCGGGCAGCGCAAGCTCCTCGAGATGGCGCGGGCGCTCATGACGGAGCCGACGCTCGTCATGCTCGACGAGCCCATGGCGGGCGTGAACCCGGCGCTCACGCAGTCGCTCCTCGAGCACATCCTCGACCTCAAGGACGAGGGCATGACGGTGCTCTTCGTCGAGCACGACATGCACATGGTGCGCCACATCGCCGACTGGGTCGTGGTGATGGCCGAGGGACGGGTAGTGGCGGAGGGCGCGCCCGACGACGTGATGCGCGACCCCGCCGTCGTCGACGCCTACCTCGGCGCGCACCAGGAGCTCGACCTCGGGGTCGTGACGGGGCGCATCCCCGTCGTCGACGCCGACCCCACGACCGACGCCGCGGCATCCGCGTCCGTCGCAGAGACCGATCTGACCGCCGAGGGCCTCGCCGAGGCCGACGAGGAGGACCGCGCATGACCGGGAACGAGGCCGATCTCGTCGTCTCCGTCGAGGACGTGCACGCCGGCTACCTGCCGGGCGTGAACATCCTGAACGGATGCTCGCTGCAGGCCTACCAAGGTGAGCTCATCGGCATCATCGGCCCCAACGGCGCCGGCAAGTCGACGCTGCTGAAGGCGATCTTCGGGCAGGTGAACGTGCGCTCGGGGGCCATCCGCCTCGCCGGCGACGAGATCACGAACCTCAAGGCCGACCGGCTCGTCGCACGCGGCGTCGGGTTCATCCCCCAGACGAACAACGTGTTCCCGTCGCTCACGATCGCCGAGAACCTGCAGATGGGGGCCTACCAGAAGCCGAAGATGTACGCCGAGCGCGTCGACTTCGTCACGTCGGTGTTCCCCGACCTCGCCAAGCGCCTCGGCCAGCGCGCCGGCGGCCTGTCGGGCGGCGAGCGGCAGATGGTCGCGATGGGGCGCGCGCTCATGATGGACCCCAAGGTGCTGCTGCTCGACGAGCCGTCGGCCGGTCTGTCGCCGGTCCGCCAGGACGAGGCGTTCATCCGCGTCTCCGAGATCAACCGCGCCGGGGTGACCTGCATCATGGTCGAGCAGAACGCCCGCCGCTGCCTGCAGATCTGCGACCGCGGCTACGTGCTCGACCAGGGGCGCGACGCGTACACGGGCACGGGCAGGGAACTGCTCGGCGACCCGAAGGTCACGCAGCTCTACCTCGGCACGCTCGGCGTCTGAGCGGATGGCCGGGGCGGCGCCCCGGCCATCCGCACCTCTGGTCCGATCCCGTCACGCACGTGCGCGCCTGCGGAAGACCCGCTGCCCGATCACTCCGTGGGCGGGGGCGAACAGGTAGACGAGCGTGAACAGCACCCCCTGGACGAGAATCACGAGCGCACCCGAGGCCGCGTCGAGCCAGTAGCTCAGGTATATGCCGATCACGGAACATGCCGCCGACAGCGTCGGTGCGATGACGAGCATCCGCCCGAAGCGGTCGGTCAGCAGGTGCGCGGTCGCCCCCGGGATGATGAGCATCGCGACGACGAGGATGACGCCGACCACCTGCAGCGCCACGACGGCCGTGAGCGCCAGCACGCCGAGCAGGACGGCCCCGAGCAGGCGCGGAGACAGGCCGATCGCGAAGGCGTGCGTCGGGTCGAAGGCGTAGAGCGTGAGGTCGCGGCGCTTCACGAGCAGCACGGCGAGCGCGACGGCGGCGAGCACCGCGATCTGCAGCAGGTCGCCGTCGGATACCCCGAGGATGTTGCCGAAGATGATGTGATTCAGGTCGGTCTGGCTCGGCGTGACGGAGATGAGAGCGAGGCCGAGCGCGAACAGCGTCGTGAACACGATGCCGATCGCGGCATCCTCCTTCACCCGGCTGGTGTCGCGCAGCAGGCCGATGAGCGCGACCGCGAGCAGCCCGAACACGAGGGCGCCGAGGGCGAACGGCGCGCCGACGATGTAGGCGATGACGACGCCCGGGAGCACGGCGTGCGACACCGCGTCGCCCATGAGCGACCATCCCACGAGCACGAGCCAGCACGACAGCAGGGCGCACACGACGGCGGCGACGGCGGTGGCGACGAGCGCCCGGACCATGAAGTCGTACTGCAGCGGCTCCAGCAGCAGATCGAGGATGGTCATGCCACGTCCTCCAGGCCGAAGGCGCGGGCGAGGTTCGCCGGCTCGAGCGCCTCCGCGACCGTTCCGTGGAACAGCGGGCGGCGCAGCAGCAGTACGGCGTCGTCGGCGAGCTGCGGAAGCGCATGCAGGTCGTGCGTGGACACGAGTACGGCGCATCCGTCCCCCGCGAGCTCGCGGAGCAGGCGCACGATCGTCGCCTCCGAGCGCTTGTCGACGCCCGCGAACGGCTCGTCGAGCAGCAGGACCCGCGCTCCGGCGCTCTGCCCCGCGAACTGGGCGATGCCACGGGCGACGAACGCGCGCTTGCGCTGGCCGCCGGACAGCTGCCCGATCTGGCGGTCGGCGAGATCGACGAGGTCGACGCGCGCGAGCGCCTCCTCGACGGCTGACCGGTCGCTCGCGCGCGGCCGGCGCGTGAGCCCCTGGCGTCCGTAGCGCCCCATCATGACGACGTCCCGCACCGAGACGGGGAAGGCCCAGTCGACGTCCTCGCTCTGCGGGACGTACCCCACGACGCCGGATCGGCGCGCCGCCGCAGGCGTTCCCCCGTCGATGCGCACGGTGCCCGCGTCCGGCCGGACGAGCCCGAGGACGCTCTTGAACAGGGTCGACTTGCCCGATCCGTTCATCCCGATGAGCGCCGTGACGCGCCCCGCCTCGACCGTGAGGGAGGCGTCGTCGAGGGCGAGGACTTCGCGATAGCGGACGGTCACGCCGTCGACCTCGATCGCCGGCTTCACGAGGTCAGCCCGGCCACGATGGCCTCCGCGTCGTAGCGGAGGAGATCGAGGTACGTCGGCACGGGGCCATCCGCCTCCGAGAGCGAGTCGACGTAGAGCACACCGCCGTAGGCCGCGTCCGTCGCGTCGACGACCTGCAGCATCGGCTTGTCGGAGACCGTCGACTCGCAGAACACCGCGGGCACCGAGGCGGTGTCGACGAACTCGATCGCGGCGGCGATCTGCTGCGGCGTCGCCTGCTGCTCGGCGTTCACGGGCCAGATGTACGCCTCCTCGAGACCCGCGTCGCGGGCGAGGTAGGAGAACGCTCCCTCGCAGGTCACGAGCGCGCGCTGGGCCGTGGGGAGCGCCTCCAGCTCCGTCACGAGCTCGTCGTGCACCGCCTGCAGCTCGGCGGCGTACGCGGCTCCGTTCGCCGCGTAGTCGTCGGCGTGCTCGGGATCGAGCTCGGCGAACGCATCGACCATGTTCTCGACGTAGACGAGGGCGTTGAGGGGACTCATCCACGCGTGCGGGTTCGGAGTGCCCGCGTATGCGTCGCCCGCGATGTCGATGGGGTCGACTCCGTCCGACACCACGACGTGGGGGACGTCGACGGACTCGACGAACTGCGAGAACCACGCCTCGAGGTTCAGGCCGTTGTCGAGGATGAGGTCGGCGTCGGCGGCCCGGCGGATGTCGCCGGGGGTCGGCTCGTAGCCGTGGATCTCGGCACCGGCCTTCGTGATCGACTCGACGCGCAGGTGCTCCCCCGCGACGTTCTCGGCCATGTCGGCGAGGACGGTGAAGGTCGTGAGCACCACGGGACGCCCGTCGTCGCCGTCGTCCGCCGCGCTGCACCCCGACAGCACGGCCACGGCCGCGGCGAGGGCCGCGGCCTTCACGAGATTTTTCGGCATGCCGAAAACGTAGCTTTTCGGGTCGCCGAAAACAACTCGGGCGAGGCGGCTCGGGCACGGCCGAGGCCCCGCCTCCCGAGACGGGAGACGGGGCCTCGGAGCGGGTGATCAGCCCTCGAACGGGACGTACGTGTTGTCGTCCTGGTACTGGTAGATGTTGATCATGCCCTCGGTCGGGTCGCCCACATCGTCGAACGTGACGGGGCTCGAGACGCCGTCGTAGTCGGCAGTGCCGCCGTCGAGGATGATGTCGGCGCAGTCGGCGAACGTCTCGCACTTCTCGCCGTCGCCCGATCCGCCCGAGACCTCCTGCAGCTTCGCCGCGATGTCCGCCGGATCGGTCGACCCCGCGGCGAGCGCCGCGAGCGCGATGAGGTTCGTCGCGTCGTACGACTCCGGCGCGTAGGTGTAGTCGCTCAGCGCCTCGGTGCCCGACTCCTCCACGAACGCGTCGAGGCCGTCGACGAAGTCCTGCACCTGAGCCGGGGTGGGGCCGGGGTACGTGCCGAGCGCGCCCGCGAGCGTGCCGGGCTCGAAGTCCTCGGAGTAGTTCGCGAGATTGCCGTCGACGAAGAAGAGGTTCTCGGCGGGGTAGCCCGCGTCCACGAGGTTCGGCACGATGACCTTCGCCTCGTCGAACGTGATGAGCGCGATGGCGTCGGGGTCCTCGGCCGTCACCTCGGCGATCTGCGAGTCGAACGTGGTGTCGCCCGGGTTGAAGGTCGAGCTCGCGACGACCTCGCCGCCGGCCGCCTCGAACGCCTCGGTGACGTACCCGGCGAGGCCCGTGCCGTACGAGTCGTTGAGCACGATGAGGCCGAGCGTCTGATGCCCCTGCTCGGCGATGAAGTTGCCGAGCACGTCGCCCTGCAGCACGTCGGAGGGCGCCGTGCGGAAGTAGAGCCCGTCGTCCTCGTACGTCGTGAACGCGTCGGACGTGTTCGCCGGCGAGAACTGGATCACGCCCGCGCCGACGACCTGGTCGATGAACTGGAGCGAGACGCCGGACGAGGCCGCGCCGATGATGGCCGACACGTTCTCGCTGAGCAGGCGGGGGATCTCGGTCTCGTACGCCTTGTTGTCGAGGTCGCCGGAGTCGCCGTGCACGACCTCCAGGTCGAGGCCGCTCGTCTCGGTGTACTCGTTGATGAGCGACTGGGCGTAGTTGACGCCCGCGATCTCGGGCGGGCCGAGGAACGCGAGCGAGCCCGTCACCGGCAGAGCCGTTCCGATCTTGAGCGCGAGGTCTCCTCCGACCTCGGCGCTCGAATCCGTCGTCTCCTCGGGTTCCTCCGACGCGGTGGTGTCGCCGCCGCCGGAGGCGCAGCCGGCGAGCACGAGCGCCGTCGCCCCTGCCAACGCGGCGAAGCCCGTGAGAGCCTTCCTGGATCGAACCATGGGATGGGTCCTTTCTCGGTGATCCGGAGATCGGGTGGTAGCGGTGGGTGCCCCGCGACTGTGCGCGGCACGCTACCGATGCATTGCTACGAGGGTGTTTCGGTTTCCGCTCACAGGCGATACCCAGTGAGGCATCGCGACGCAATCGTTACCTGAGCGCCCTCGATCGGCTCTGCTCATCCTCCGAGCCGGACGTCCTCCGTGTCAGGCGATGGGCTCCGCGACGGTGCGACGGCTGCGGCGCGCGTGGCGCACCATGTCGACCGTGAGCACGACGAGCGCGACCCACACGATCGCGAAGCCGATCCAGCGCTCGACCGGCATGGGCTCGTGCAGGACGACGACGCCGCACAGGAACTGCAGGATCGGCGCGATGAACTGCAGCAGCCCGACGGTCGTGAGCGACACGCGCCGCGCTCCTGCCGCGAAGAGCAGCAGCGGGATGGCCGTCGCCACGCCCGCGAGCGACAGCAGGATCGTGTGCCCGACGCTCACCTGGCCGTACGTGAGCCCCGTCGTCGCGGCCACGACGACGAGCTGCACGACCGCGATCGGCGCGAGCCACATCGTCTCGAGCGCGAGGCCGCTCACGGCGTCGACCGCGCCGCCGATGCGGTTCTTCACGAGGCCGTAAACGCCGAACGACGCCGTCAGGATGAGCGAGATCCACGGCACGGATCCGTAAGCCACGACGATGACGATGACCGCGACGGCCGCGATGCCGATCGCCGCCCACTGCGCAGGGCGGACGCGCTCGTGCAGCACGAGCACGGCGAGGAGCACGGTCGTGATCGGGTTGATGAAGTAGCCGAGGCTCGACTCGACGACGTGCCCCGTCTGCGTCGCGATGAGGAACGCCTGCCAGTTGACGTAGATGAGGAGCCCCGCGACCGCCGTCCAGAGCGCGAGCCGCGGATTCCGCAGCACGGCGACCATCCGCCCCCAGCCCCTCATGACCGTGAGGAGGAGCGCACAGAAGACGAGCGAGAGGAGCACGCGCAGCGCGACGACCTCCCACGGGCCCGTCGGCTTGAGCCAGACGAAGTAGAGCGGGAGCACTCCCCAGAGCAGGTACGCGCTGAAGCCGTATCCCGTGCCCAGGGCCCGTTCGCGATCCGAGGGGACGAGGGAGGGGGAGCTGCTCACCCGATCAGGCTATCCCTGCGCGGCGGTCCGCCGGCCGCGGGCGGCGGACGGGTGCCGCCGGAATCCTGCCAACCGCGGCGCGCCGGGCCCGGCCGCGGACGGCGGAAGGGCCC
>NZ_JBSHGQ010000037.1:0-39376 GCF_053617895.1 Microbacterium sp. NPDC055683
CGGCGGGGCCGACCGCCTCCCCGAGACAACCCGCACGAGAAGAAGGTGCAGATGGCCAGTCAGGACTGGTTCGACAAGGACTTCTACGCCGTCCTCGGCGTCGACAAGGCCGTGAGCGACGCCGACCTCAAGAAGACCTACCGCAAGCTCGCCCGGAAGTACCACCCCGACTCGAACCCGGGTGATGCCGCCGCCGAGGCGAAGTTCAAGGAGATCAGCGAGGCATACTCGGTGCTCTCCGACGCGGAGCAGCGCAAGGAGTACGACGAGCTGCGGGCCATGGGCTCGGGTGCGCGCTTCACGGCGGGAGGCACGGGCGGCGGATTCGACGACGTCTTCAGCCGGTTCTCGCAGCAGCGCGGCGGCACAGCGGGCGACTTCGACGACATCTTCTCGATGTTCGGCGGCGCCGCGGGCGGCGGCGGGGGCTTCGGCTCCGGCCGGTTCGGTCAGCCGACCGGCGGGTTCCGCGGGTTCGGCGGGCCGCAGAAGGGGTCGGATGTGCGTGCGCGCACGGCGATCGACTTCACGACCGCCGCGCAGGGCGAGACCATCTCGCTGCAGGGCGAGGACGGCAAGCCGTTCAAGGTCAAGATCCCCGCCGGGGTCTCGGATGGCCAGAAGATCCGGCTCCGCGGGCGGGGACGCCCGTCGCCCGACGGCGGGGAGAACGGCGACATCGTCGTGGAGGTGGCGGTGCGTCCGCATCCCGTCTTCACGCGCGACGGCCTCAACATCCGCCTGACGGTGCCCGTGACGTTCACGGAGGCCGTGTTCGGCGCGACGATCGAGGTCCCGACCCTCGGCGGCGACTCCGTCAAGCTGCGGGTCGCCCCCGGCACGCCGTCGGGGCGCGTGCTGCGCGTCAAGGGCCGCGGCATCACGTCGCAGAAGGGCACGGGCGATCTGCTCGCCGAGGTGCAGGTGGCGGTGCCGTCGCACCTCGACGACGCGGCTCGTGCAGCGCTCGAGGCGTACCGCGAGGCAGAGCCGCGGGAGAACCCGCGGGCTGAGATGATGGCGAAGGCGCGGCAGTAGCCGCACCCGCGCGAGACGCCGACAGGAGGTGAGCCCCATGCCGATCCCGAGCGATCCGGCCGACATCGACCCCGATGCGCCGATCTTCCCCATCGCCGCGGCGGCCGAGCTCGCCGCCATGCACCCGCAGACGCTGAGGCAGTACGACCGCACGGGTCTCGTCGTGCCGGGCCGCACGCGCGGCGGGTCGCGGCGGTACTCGCTGCGCGACATCGAGCAGCTGCGCGAGGTCGCGCGCCTCTCCGCGGAGGGCGTGCGCCTCGCCGTCATCGAGCGCATCCTCCGAATGGAGGACGAGGTGCAGCAGCTGCGCGGCCGCGTGCGCGAGCTCGAGGGGGAGCTGCGTGCCGAGCGCGATCAGCGCCCCGGTGCCCGCGTCTTCGCGACGAGCGCGACGGGCGCCGTGATCACGCTGCGCTCCGGAACGCGCGTGCGCCGCCAGACCGACGTCGTGCTGTGGAGGCCCGCCGACTGAGGCGGGGTGCGGGGGAGGACGTGGCTGTCGGGTGAATGCACCCCCCGTATCGCCGGGAGACGACTGATCTGGGAGGCTGACGGCATGGTCACCGCCGTGCCGTTCGACCCCGAGGCGATCGCTCGCGTCAGCGAGCGTTTCGGCGTGCGCCGGCTTCGCGTGTTCGGCTCGGTGCTGACGGATCGGTTCGACGAGGAACGCAGCGATGTGGACTTCCTGGTCGACTTCCATCCGAACCGCGAGGATCGCCTGGACGATTATCTCGGGCTGAAGGACGCGCTGGCCGAGATCGCGGGACGCGACGTCGACCTCGTCGTGGCAGATGCGGTGCGGAATCCGTACTTCAAGAAATCCGCGTTCGAGAGCGCACAGGACGTCTATGCGGCTTGAGAGCGCCAAGCATCCTCTGGGATGCGAGCGAGGCCGCAAAAGCCGTGCACACGTTCACGGATGGTGTGACGAAGGACCAGTTCTTCGCCGAGCTGCTCCTGCGGTCGGCAGTCGAGCGGCAGCTCGAGATCCTCGGTGAGGCGCTGGTCCGCCTTCGGCGCGTCGATCTCGAGACGGCGGGGCGGATCCCGGACCTCCACAAGATCATCGGCATGCGCAACGTGATTGCGCACGAGTACGGCGACATCGACTACGAGACGGTGTGGGCGGTCGTCGTGAAGTACATCGGACCGCTGGTCGTCGGCCTTGATCGACTGCTGGGCGAGGCCGACCCGCTCTAGCGGACGGGCGCCATGCCCTCTTGACACCCGCCGTCCCGCGCTCTAACGTACAACCAAATGGTTGTACAAACGGAGTTGAGCGAGACGGAGATCGACCGTGTGTTCCACGCACTGGCGACGGCGACCCGGCGTGACATCCTGCGCCGGACGATCGAGCGCGAGCAGTCCGTCTCCGCACTGGCGGGCGAGTACGACATGTCGTTCGCCGCTGTCCAGAAGCACGTGGCCGTCCTCGAAGAGGCGCGGCTCATCCTCAAGCGCGCGGAGGGGCGCGAGCGGCTCGTCCGCGCGAACCCCGAGATGATCGCGCGCGCCAGGGCCCTCCTGGGCCGATACGAGCAGCTGTGGCGCGCGCGCATCGCGCGCCTCGACGACCTCTTGGCCGAACCGGCCATCCCGAACGACCCCACCGGATCAGGAGACTGACATGCCCGTCACCGATGTCCTCACGGACGCCGAGAACCTCACCATGACCGTCGTCGCCGACTTCGCGGCGCCCATCGAGCGCGTCTGGAACGCCTACGCCGATCCGCGTCAGCTGGAGCGGTTCTGGGGCCCTCCCGGATGGCCGGCCACCTTCACGGCATTCGACCACACGGTCGGCGGCAGGGCGCAGTACACGATGGCCGGCCCGCGCGGCGAGCGCTCGTCGGGCTCGTGGGAGTTCCTCGAGATCGACGCGCCGCGCGGCTTCGCGGTGATCGACAGCTTCGTCGACGACGAGGGCAAGCCGCTCGAGGGATTCCCCGCCATGCGCATGACCTTCGTGTTCGAGGAGACCGCCGACGGCACGCGCATGGTCAACACGAGCTACTTCGACTCCCTCGAGTCGCTCGAGCAGGTCATCCAGATGGGCGCCATCGAGGGCACGCGGATGGCCATGGCCCAGATCGACGCCGTCCTCCAGGACCTCCGCGACTACGCGCAGGGCAAGGGCACGCGGGTCGAGCTCCTCGACGACACCCACGTGCGCATCACGCGGCTGGTCGAGGGATCGCGCGATCTCGTGTGGCGCGCCCACCACGAGCCCGAGCTCATGCGGCAGTGGCTGCTCGGCCCCGACGGATGGGAGATGACGGAGTGCGTCGTCGCCCTCGCCCCGGGCGACGCGCACCGCACGTCATGGGCTCCCGTCGGCGACACCCCCGGCGAGGCGTTCGGGTTCGAGGGCGAGGCCATCCTCGTCGACGCGCCGCGCCGCGCCGTCTCGACCGAGCGGATGCAGGGCACGGACGGCCCCGCGACGCTCAACGACCTGAACCTCTACGAGGAGGACGGCGCGACGCTCATCACCCTCCTCATCGAGTACCCCGATCAGGAGACCCGCGACATGATCCTCGCCACCGGCATGGCCGACGGCATGGAGGCGTCGTACGCGCGACTCGAGGCCGGCGTGCTCGCAGGCTGAGCCGGGATCGGGCGGCCCGTGCTTCGGATGGCCTCGCGCCGCTCCGAGCGCGGGCCATCCGGCGGGCCGCCTGTCGGATGGCGGGGGCGGGTGTGCGCGTGTCGTGCTCGTGCGGCATCACCCGCCCCGCCGGTCCGATTCCCGGCACGGTAGCGTGGTCGGGTGAGTCAGATCGTCGTGCTCGGCAGCGCCAACATGGACCTCGTGACGCGGCAGCCGCGCCTCCCCGAACCGGGCGAGACGATGGCGGGCACCGGATTCGCGACGGGCGCCGGCGGCAAGGGGCTCAACCAGGCCGTGGCCGCGCGCCGCGCCGGGGCGGATGTCGTGTTCCTCGGCGCGGTCGGCGATGACGGGTTCGGGCGCGAGCTGCGCGGGTTCCTCGAGGCGGAGGGCGTCGCGACCGACCGGCTCGCCACCTCCGACGAGCCGACGGGAATCGCCCAGGTCAGCGTGCTCGACGGCGGGGAGAACAGCATCGTCATCGTCGCCGGCGCGAACGGCGAGAGCACGCTGGCGGAGGGCGACGCCGCGGCGATCGCGGAGGCCTCGGCCCTCGTCGTGCAGCTCGAGCGCCCGCTCCCGCTCGTCGAGAAGGCGCTGTCGGCGGCCCGCGCGGCCGGCGTGCGCACGATGCTCACGCCTGCGCCTGTCGACCCGGCGGCGGCCCTCCTGCTGCCGCTCGCCGACGTCCTCGTGCCGAACGAGAGCGAGGCGCTCGCCCTGTCGGGCGAGACCGACGTCGAGGCCGCGGCCCGCGTGCTGAGCGCGACCGCGGGCACCGTGATCGTGACGCTCGGCGCCCGCGGCTCGCTCATCGCCCAGGGCGGCGAGATCGTCTCGCGCGTCGAGGCGCGTCGCGTCGAGGCCGTCGACACGACGGGCGCGGGCGACACCTTCGTGGGCGTGCTCGTCGCGTGGATCGTCGACGGCGCGGAGCTCGACGCCGCTGTGCGCGCGGCCACGGCGGCGGCCGCGATCGCCGTCACCCGCCCCGGTGCCGCCCCCGCCATGCCCACGCGCGCCGAGATCGACGCCGCACTGGCCTGACCCGCGGCTCCCTCGCCCCGCCGTCGGCGAACACACCGCAGGAGATCCGGTCGCGCACGTCGCGCCATCCCGCGTCGTGGCGCGGCCTGCCGCGCGCTGGGTCGGACGATCTCCTGCGGCATGCTCGGCGCGACCCCGCGACTGACCCGCGTTCACATCCCTGACACGCGCAATGGAGGTTCCGCGTCATCACGTCGTGGAAAATGACCGTGTGAGCCCGGAGATGTGGACCCTGCTGGGGGAGAAGACCGAGATCTGGCCCGGTCGCAACTGGCCGCTCGGCGCGACGTGGAGCGAGGAGTCGACGAACTTCGCCGTGTACGCGCCCAATGCGACGGGCGTCTGGCTGTGCCTGTTCGACGATGCGGGGCGCGAGACGCGCCATCCGCTCACCGAGCACTCGCAGGGCATCTGGCACGGCGCCGTGCCCGTCATCCTCCCCGGCCAGCGGTACGGATACCGCGTCGAGGGTCCGTGGGACCCGGCGCAGGGGCACCGCCACAATCCGCAGAAGCTCCTGCTCGACCCGTACGCGCTCGCCACGAGCGGCACGATCATCGCGGAGCAGCCGATCTACGGCGTCCGCGAAGACGACCCGTCGGTGCGCGACGACACCGACTCCGCGGCCTACACGGGCCGCAGCGTCGTCGTCGACACGCGCTTCGACTGGGAGGGCGACGAGCCCATGAAGCGCCGGTGGCGCGACACGGTCATCTACGAGCTGCATGTGAAGGGATTCACGAAGCTCCACGACCGCATCCCCGAGAGCATCCGCGGCACCTATGCGGGCCTCGCCGACCCCGCCGTCGTGCAGTACCTGCACGACCTGGGGGTGACGGCCGTCGAGCTGCTGCCGGTCCAGCAGTTCTTCTCCGAGCCGGCGCTCCTCGAGCGCGGTCTCGTGAACTACTGGGGCTACAACACCCTCTGCTACTTCGCTCCCGACGCGGCGTACTCGTCGTCGGGAGACCGCGGCGGGCAGGTCCACGAGTTCAAGCGGATGGTCAAGGCGCTGCACGAGGCCGGCATCGAGGTCATCCTCGACGTCGTCTACAACCACACCGCCGAGGCGGGTCCGGATGGCCCCACGCTCTCGTTCCGCGGGTTCGACGACCGCGGCTTCTACAAGCGGCTCATCCCCGAGGCCGGCGGCTACGACGACACCTACTGGGATGTCACGGGCTGTGGCAACACCGTCAACACGTGGGACCCGCTCGCCCTGCGGCTCATCCTCGACTCGCTGCGGTACTGGGTGACCGAGATGCACGTCGACGGATTCCGGTTCGACCTCACGTCGGCCCTCACGCGCACGGGCTACGACATCGACTTCGCGTGCGCGTTCCTCATCGCGGTCGACCAGGATCCCATCCTGCGCCACGTGAAGCTCATCGCCGAGCCGTGGGATGTCTCCATGGACGGCTACCTGGTCGGCAAGATGCCTCCGCCGTGGGTGGAGTGGAACGACAAGTACCGCGACACGATCCGCGACTTCTGGCGCGGGCAGGGCGCGATCAAGGATGTCGCCACGCGCCTCGCCGGGTCGAGCGACCTCTACGCCGACGACGGTCGTTCGGCCTACAACTCCGTCAACTTCATCACGGCGCACGACGGCTTCACGGTGCGCGACCTCGTGAGCTACGACGGCAAGCACAACGAGGCCAACGGCGAGGACAACCGCGACGGCACCGACAACAACCGCTCGTGGAACCACGGCGTCGAGGGCGAGACCGACGACGCCGACATCGTGGCGCTGCGACGACGGCAGGCGGCCAACCTCATGGTGACGCTGTGCCTGTCGAACGGCGTGCCCATGATCACGGCGGGCGACGAGCGCGGCCGCACGCAGGGCGGCAACAACAACGCCTATTGCCAGGACAACGAGATCTCGTGGATGGACTGGCGCGGCGACGACGCGTGGCTCGACGTGTACGAGTTCACCAAGGCGGCCCTGAAGCTGCGCCGCGAGCATCCTGCGCTCCGACAGCGCCACTGGTTCGAGGGGGCGCCGACCATCAAGGGCGGCCCGGCCGACCTCGTCTGGCTGCACCCCGATGGGCGCCGCATGCGCGATTCCGACTGGTCGGACGGCGGGCTCAAGACGATCGGGATGTTCGTGTCGGGCGGCCCCCTCCGCGCGCCGGGCAAGCGCGGGGAGCAGCTCGTGGACCGCTCGTTCCTGTTCTGGTTCAACGCGGGTGAGACCGAGGTGACGATCACCTTCCCCGAGAACGACTGGATCGAGGCGGGGGAGGTCGCGCTCTCGACCGATCCGGCCGTCTCGGTCGGCACCCGGGTGTCGGTGGAGGCGCCGCTCGTCATGGCCCCGCGCACGGTCGTCGTCATGCAGTCCGACGAGCCCGACGCGGGCTGACGGCGGCGGGGCCGTCGCCGGCTGCGCGTGTCACACGCTACGAGGCGGCGGCCATGCTCGACCGCCCCGACAACCCCTACGTCGTCGCGACGAGCCCCAGCTCGGCGACGGAGGCGAGATGGGCGCCGGCGGGGACGACCCGCACCGTGTAGCCGAACGCGCCGGATCGGTCGAGGGGGATGCTCCCGGCGAAGCAGTACCGCCCGCCCTCGTACGTCTCGACGACGTCGAGCGGGGCGAGCTGCGGGTCGGCGATCTCGTCGTCGCCGACGGCCCTGCCCGACACGAGCTGCACCGCCACGTCGTCCGGAGACACCGCGCCGAGCGCCACGAACGCGCGCACCGACAGCACGGCGCCGACCTCGGCGGCGTCGCCGGCGCCATCCGACTCGACGTGCTCGACGCGCACGCCGGGCCATCCGGCCGCGATGCGGGCCTTCCATGCGGCCAGGTCCGTCGCCGCCGTGGCGTCGAGACCCCGCGCGCTCGCCGCAGCGGGCGCGTAGAGGAGGCGCACGTAGTCGCGCACCATGCGCGTCGCGAGCACCTTCGGGGCGAGCGAGACGAAGGTGTGGCGCATCATCTCGAGCCAGCGCACGGGCAGGCCGTCGGCGCCGGCGTCGTAGAAGCGCGGCGCGATCTCGCGCTCGATGAGGTCGTACAGCGCGGTCGCTTCGAGGTCGTCGCGCTTGTCGGCGTCGCCGACGCCGTCGGCCGAGGGGATGGCCCAGCCGTTGTCGCCGTCGAACCACTCGTCCCACCATCCGTCGAGGATGGAGAGGTTGAGGCCGCCGTTCAGCGCGGCCTTCATGCCGCTCGTGCCGCACGCCTCGTAGGGGCGCAGCGGGTTGTTGAGCCACACGTCGCAGCCGGGGTAGAGGGGCAGCGCCATGGCGATGTCGTAGTTGGGCAGGAAGACGATCCGGTGCCGCACCTCGGGGTCGTCGGCGAAGCGCACGAGATCCTGGATGAGCTTCTTGCCGCCGTCGTCGGCCGGATGCGCCTTGCCCGCGATGACGAGCTGCACGGGGCGCTCGGCGTCGAGCAGCAGCCGCTTCAGGCGCTCGGGGTCCCGCAGCATGAGCGTCAGGCGCTTGTACGACGGCACACGCCGCGCGAAGCCGATCGTGAGCACGTCGGGATCCAGGGCGTCGTCGATCCAGCCGAGCTCGGCATCCGCCGCCCCGCGCCCCCGCCATGATGCGCGCAGCCGTGCGCGGGCGTCGTCGACGAGCCGTTCGCGGAGGCCGCGCTTGAGCTCCCATACGCGTCCGAAGGGCGCCGCCTCGATGGCCGCCTGGAACGCCGCGGGGTCGCCGTCGGCGTCGGCCCCCAGCTCGGCCACGAGCTCCTGGAACTCGCGGGCGACCCAGGTGGGGGCGTGCACGCCGTTCGTGATCGACGTGATCGGCACCTCCGCCTCGTCGAACGCCGGCCACAGTCCGTGGAACATCTCGCGGCTCACATGGCCGTGCAGCTGCGAGACGCCGTTGGCGCGCTGCGCGAGGCGGAACCCGAGCACGGCCATGTTGAAGACCCCGGGATCTCCGCCCGCATAGCTCTCCGCGCCGAATGCGAGCACGCGGTCGAGCGGCACCCCCGGGGCCGCGGCGCCCTCCGCGAAGTACTGCTCGATGAGCGACCGCGGGAAGCGGTCGATGCCGGCGGGCACGGGCGTGTGCGTCGTGAAGACCGTGGAGGCGCGGCACACCTCGAGCGCGGCGTCGAAGGTGAGGCCGGACGCCGTGAGCTCGCGGATGCGCTCGATACCCTGGAACCCCGCGTGACCCTCGTTCGTGTGGTAGACCTCGGGTGAGGCCGCGCCCGTGATGCGGCTCCACGCTCGCAGCGCGCGGACGCCGCCGACGCCGAGCAGCAGCTCCTGGCGCAGGCGGTGCTCGCTGTTGCCGCCGTAGAGCCGGTCGGTGACGGCGACGTGGTGATCAGGGGCGCCCTCGACGTCGGTGTCGAGCATGAGGAGGGGCACGCGGCCCACGCGGGCCACCCAGATGCGAGCGACGAGGTCGCGGTCGCCGGGCTGGCCGATCGAGATGGTCGCGAGCGAGCCATCCGCCTCGCGCAGCGCCGTGATCGGCAGCTCGTCGGGGTCGAGCAGCGGGTAGCCCTCCTGCTGCCAGCCCTCGCGCGAGAGGGACTGGGCGAAGTAGCCGTGGCGGTAGAGCAGGCCCACGCCCACGATCGGAGCGCCGAGGTCGCTCGCGGCCTTGAGGTGGTCGCCGGCGAGGATGCCGAGCCCGCCGGAGTACTGCGGGAGGACGGCCGTGATGCCGAACTCGGGGGAGAAGTACGCGATCGCGCGCGGGCCGTCGTGCTGCTGCCGCTGGTACCAGCGGTCGTCGGCCAGGTAGCGGTCGAGACTCGCTGCGGCATCGCCGAGCCGCTGCCGGAAGCCGTCGTCGGCGGCGAGGGTGTCGAGCCGCTCGCGCGACGCCGAGCCGAGCACGTGCACGGGGTCGTGCGTCGCGGCCCAGGCCTCCGGCGACACCTCGGCGAAGACGTCCTGCGTGGCGGGATGCCACGACCAGCGCAGGTTGCCTGCCAGCACGCCCAGCGCGGCGATCGGCTCGGGGAGGACGGGACGGACCGTGAAGCGTCGGATGGCGCGCATGCGCTCAACGTAGTGCACGCGCGTTGCGCGGAGGGGAACGGGGGGGGGGAGACGAGCGGCCGCACCGGCCATCCGCGTCATGAGAACGTCACCGTGGCGTCATCGACACACGCGCAGATCGGGTGAGCGCCGCGCGCCGCGCATCGCTAGGTTGGTCCCATGGTCGGCCGCATCCCCGTCATCGACGTCCATCCGCTCGTCGAGGGCGGCCAGCTGCCCGCCAAAGCCACGGTGGGAGAGTCGCTTCCCGTGCGCGCGACGGTGTTCCGCGAGGGGCACGACCGGCTCGGGGCGGAGGTCGTCCTGACCGGGCCCGACGGCGTGCGCCGACCGCCCGTGCGGATGGCCGAGATCGCGAAGGGCACCGACCGCTACGAGGCGCGCGTGACGCCCGACGTGGAGGGCGCCTGGACGTTCGAGGTGCAGTCGTGGTCCGACCCCCTCGCGACGTGGGAGCACGCGGCGAGCGTGAAGATCGCCGCCGGCGTCGACGTCGACCTCATGTTCCTGGAGGGTCGCCTGCTGCTCGAGCGCATCGACTCCTCGGCCCTCACGGCGGCGGAGCTCGCGGTGCTCGACGGCGCCATCGACGCCGCGACCGACGCCTCGCGCCCCGCCGAGGCGCGGATGGCGCAGCTCGCGAGCGACGAGGTGGTCGCGCTCTTCCTCGCGCATCCGCTCCGCGACCTCCTCACGGTCGCCGGGCCCTTCCCGCTGTTCGCCGACCGCCGCCGCGCCCTCTACGGCAGCTGGTACGAGTTCTTCCCGCGCTCCGAGGGCGCGAAGCTCGACGCGCGCACGGGCGCCGTGCGCAGCGGGACCTTCGCCACCGCGGCGAAGAGCCTGCAGCGCGTCGCCGACATGGGCTTCGACGTGCTCTACCTGCCGCCCATCCACCCGATCGGCGAGGTGAACCGCAAGGGCCCGAACAACACGCTCACCCCGGCTCCCGGCGACCCGGGATCGCCGTGGGCGATCGGCTCTGCGCACGGCGGGCACGATGCCATCCACCCCGACCTCGGCACGTTCGCCGACTTCGACGCCTTCGTGAAGAAGGCCGCGAAGCTCGGAATCGAGATCGCGCTCGACCTCGCCCTGCAGGCGGCTCCCGACCATCCGTGGGTGACCGAGCATCCCGAGTTCTTCACGACGCGCGCCGACGGCTCCATCGCGTACGCCGAGAACCCGCCCAAGAAGTACCAGGACATCTACCCCGTCAACTTCGACAACGACTTCGAGGGCGTCGTCGCCGAGGTCGAGCGCGTCATCCGGCTCTGGATGAGCCACGGCGTGCGCATCTTCCGCGTCGACAACCCGCACACGAAGACCGTCGCGTTCTGGGAGCGCGTGCTGGGCGACATCCGCGCCACCGACCCCGACGTGCTGTTCCTGTCGGAGGCGTTCACGCGCCCGGCGATGATGCACGCGCTCGGCGCCGTCGGCTTCCACCAGTCGTACACGTACTTCACGTGGCGCACCGCGAAGGGCGAGATCGAGGACTACCTGCGCGAGGTGTCGACCACGAGCGACCACCTCATGCGGCCGAACTTCTTCGTCAACACCCCCGACATCCTGCACGCGTTCCTGCAGTACGGCGGGCCGGCCGCGTTCCGCATCCGCGCGACCCTCGCGGCGATGTCGTCGCCGTCGTGGGGCATGTACGCCGGGTACGAGCTCTACGAGCACGTCGCGGTGAAGCCGGGAAGCGAGGAGTACCTCGACAGCGAGAAGTACCAGATCCGCATCCGCGACTGGGACGGCGCAGCGGCCGAAGGGCGCACGCTCGCGCCCTATGTCGCGCGTCTCAACGCCATCCGCCGTGCCCACCCGGCGCTGCAGCAGCTGCGCGACCTCGTCGTCCACGGCGCCGACGACGACCACACGCTCGTGTTCTCGAAGGGCGACGGCGCGGGCGACACCGTCATCGTCGTCATCAACCTCGACCCGCACGCGACGCGCGAGACGACCGTGCACCTCGACCTCGAGGCGGCGGGCCTGCCCGAGTCGTTCGCCGTGCGCGACGAGCTCACGGGCGAGGAATGGACGTGGGGACGCCACGACTACGTGCGTCTCGACCCCGGGCATCAGGTCGCCCACATCCTCACCGTCAGGAGCGCATGATGCCCGAGATCCTCCCCGTCGACCACGGCATCCTCGCGCAGATCGCGCACGGAGGGCACGGCGACCCGCATGCCGTGCTGGGCGCGCACCCGCACGACGGCGGCGTCACCGTGCGCGTCCTGAAGCCGCTCGCGGCATCGGTCACGGTGCGCTACCGGCTCCCGTCGGCGACGCGCAAGAGCCCGGGCGGATGGGGCGAGCTCGCCCTCGCGCACGAGCACGAGGGCGTGTGGGCGGGTGCGCTGCCCGTCGCCGAGGTTCCGGACTACCGGCTCGAGGTCGCCTATGACGGGGGCGCGGCCATCCGCGTCGACGACCCGTACCGCTTCCTGCCGACGGTCGGCGAGATGGACATCCATCTCATCAACGAGGGCCGCCACGAGCAGCTGTGGCAGGTACTCGGCGCGCACGTGCGCCGGTACGACGGCGACGAGCCGGTCGTCGGCACGTCGTTCGCCGTGTGGGCGCCGCGTGCGCGCGCCGTGCGCCTCGAAGGCGACTTCAACGACTGGGACGGCCGCGCCCATCCCATGCGCCAGCTCGGCACCTCAGGGGTCTGGGAGCTGTTCGTGCCGGGCGTCGAGAGCGGCGCCGCGTACAAGTACGTCATCCTCGGCGCCGACGGGCACTGGCGCGAGAAGGCCGACCCGCTTGCGCAGTGGGCGGAGAAGCCCCCGCAGTCGGCGTCGCGCGTGTACGAGTCGACCTACACGTGGGGCGACGACGAGTGGATGGCGCAGCGCGCGTCGCGCGGGCAGATCGACGCACCCATCTCGGTGTACGAGATGCACCTCGCGTCGTGGCGCCGCGACCGCTCCTACGCCCAGATCGCCGACGAGCTCGTGCCGTACCTCGCCGACCTCGGCTTCACGCACGTCGAGCTCATGCCCGTCATGCAGCATCCCTTCGGCGGGTCGTGGGGATACCACGTCACGGGCTACTACGCGCCCGACAGCCGCTTCGGCGACCCCGACGGGCTGCGCCTGCTCATCGACCGGCTGCATCAGGCCGGCATCGGCATCATCCTCGACTGGGTGCCCGGCCACTTCGCCACCGACCCGTGGGCGCTCGTGCAGTTCGACGGCGCCCCGCTGTACGAGGACCCCAACCCGCAGCGCGGCTGGCACAAGGACTGGGGCTCGCACATCTTCGACTTCGGTCGGCGCGAGGTCCGCAACTTCCTCGTCGCGAACGCCCTGTACTGGCTGGAGGAGTTCCACGCCGACGGCTTGCGCGTCGACGGCGTCGCGTCGATGCTCTACCTCGACTACTCGCGCGAAGCAGGGGAGTGGACCCCGAACATCCACGGCGGGCGCGAGAACCTCGAGGCCGTCGCCCTGCTGCAGGAGCTCAACGCGACGGCGTACCGGCGGGCTCCCGGCATCGCGATGATCGCGGAGGAGTCGACGGCGTGGCCCGGCGTGACGCAGCCCACGAGCGCGGGCGGCCTCGGCTTCGGCTTCAAGTGGAACATGGGCTGGATGCACGACAGCCTGCAGTACATGGAGCACGACCCCGTGCACCGCTCGTACCACCACGGCGAGATGTCGTTCTCGCTCGTCTACGCATGGAGCGAGAACTACATCCTGCCGCTGTCGCACGACGAGGTCGTGCACGGCAAGGGGTCGCTGCTGCGCAAGATGCCGGGCGACCGGTGGCAGCAGCTCGCGAACCTGCGCGCGTACTACGGGTTCATGTGGGCGCATCCCGGCAAGCAAATGATCTTCATGGGCTCGGAGTTCGGCCAGGAGGCCGAGTGGGCCGAGTCGCGGGAGCTCGACTGGTGGCTGCTCGACCACCCTGAGCACCAGGGCATGCGCGACACCGTGCGCGACCTCAACGCGCGGTACGTCGAGAGCCCCGCGATCTGGCGCTCGGATGCCGACCCCGGCTCGTTCGCGTGGGTCGAGGTCGACGACGCGGCCGGCAACGTGTTCGGCTTCGTGCGGAGGTCGGGTGGAGACGAACTCGTGTCGGTGACGAACTTCGCCGCCATGCCGCACCACGGCTACCGGCTCGCGTTCCCCGGGGCAGGGGAGTGGGAGGAGTGCCTCAACACCGACGCGCAGGCGTACGGAGGGTCGGGCGTGGGCAACCTCGGCGGCGTGACGGCGGTCGTGGGCGAGCACAAGGGATGGCCCGCCCACGCCGAGGTCACGCTGCCGCCGCTCGCGACGGTCTGGTTCCGGAGGGTCTGACCTCCGCCCCTCGCGTCGAGGCGAGCTCTCGTCGTCGAGACTGGTGTTCCCAGCATGGGTTTCGACGACGAGGGGTCGTCTCGGCGACTGTGCGCTGCCAGCCGGGCGCTGGCCGCCGCAGGGTGCCCCTGCAGCAGCGCGCCCGGTCAACCACCCGTCAGGCCCGCTGCAGCCAGACCGTCGTCGCGCCGGGGAGCATGCCGCCCTCGAGCGGGCCGCTCGCGAGCAGCACCTCGCCTTCGGGCAGCGGCACCGCGGCGTCGCCGAAGTTCGTGACGCTCACCCAGCCGCCGGGGCGCTCGAACGCGAGCACGTGCCCCGCCGAGAGGGCGTCGTCCCACACGAGCGACTCGGCCGTCTGATGCCGGCGCCGCAGCCGCAGCGCCTCGCGGTACATCGTCAGCGTCGAGGCCGGATCGCCGTCCTGCGCCTCCACCGATACGGCTCCGAACCAGGCCGGCTGCGGCAGGTGCGCCGCGCCGTCGCCGAATCCGAACGACGGCCCGTCCGCCGTCCAGGGGAGCGGCACGCGGCATCCGTCGCGCCCGACCTCGACGCCCTTGTTCCGGAAGAACGACGGATCCTGCCGCGCCTCGTCGGCGATGTCGCCCACCTCGTGCAGACCGAGCTCCTCGCCCTGGTACAGGTACGCCGACCCCGGCAGGGCCAGTTCGAGCAGGCTCGCCGCCCGCGCGCGACGCAGCCCGAGATCGCGATCCAGCTCGCTCTCCGGCGCGCCCGCCAGGAGCCATCCCTTGCTCGGCACGTCCATCATCGCGCCCGCATCCGCATCGCGGTCGAGCGCGAGCCCGTATCGCGTCGCGTGCCGCACGACGTCGTGGTTCGACAGCACCCATGTCGTCGACGATCCCGATGCCGCCGACAGCTCCAGGTTCTCCGTGATGATGCGGCGGAACGCTCCCGCATCGAAGTCGGCCTGCAGCAGATCGAAGTTGAACGCCTGCCCGAGCCCTTCGGCGCTCGCATAACGGGGCCGGCGAGGGGTGTCCACCCACGCCTCCGCGACCGCCGTCCGCGCCGGCGTGTACTCCTCGAATACGGCCCGCCACTCCGCGTAGATGTCGTGCACGTCGTCGCGATCCCACAGCGGATGGCTGCCGTCCTTCGGCATGGCGTCGAGCTCCGCCTGCGTCGGAAGCTCCTCGGCGTCCTCCGCGAGGTCCTTCGCGAGGCCGTGCGCGACATCCACCCGGAACCCGTCGACCCCGCGATCCGACCAGAACCGCAGCGTCGTGAGGAAGTCGGCGCGCACCTCGGGGTTCGTCCAGTCGAGGTCGGGCTGCTCCCTCGCGAAGAAGTGGAAGTACCACTGCCCGTCGCCGACCGGCTCCCACGCGGGCCCTCCGAAGATCGACGTCCAGTCTGCGGGCGGCAGCTCGCCGTGCTCGCCGCGACCGTCGCGGAAGATGTACCGAGCCCGCGCCGCCGAGCCCTTCGGCGACGCCAGCGCCTCCCGGAACCACTCGTGCCGGTCGGACGTGTGGTTCGGCACGAGATCCACGATGAGGCGGATGCCCGCTGCGTGCAGCGCCGCGACCATCCCGTCGAACTCCTCCAGGGTTCCGATCCGCGGGTCGACGTCGCGGTAGTCGTCGACGTCGTACCCGCCGTCGGCGAGCGCCGAGGGGTAGAACGGGCTGAGCCACACCGCGTCGACGCCGAGGCGCTGCAGGTACGGGATGCGCGACACGATGCCCTGCAGGTCGCCGATGCCGTCGCCTGTGCCGTCGGCGAACGAGCGCGGGTAGATCTGGTAGACCGCCGCCTGGCGCCACCAGTCGGCGTCGCCCCCGACGACGATGGTCTCCGCGGTCTCGGTGAGTGTGGTCACTGCGATGTCCTTCTGCTTTCTCGTGAGAGGGCCGGTCAGCCCTTGACGGCGCCCTGCGTGACGCCCTCCATGACCCAGCGCTGCGTGAACAGGTAGGCGATGATCGCGGGCGCCATCGCCATGAGATACGACGCGAACGCGACGTTGTACTCGCTGCTGAACTGCGTCTGGAACAGGTTCTGCCGCACCGGCAGCGTCTGCAGCGCCGGGTCGGAGATGATGAGCGACGGCATCATGAAGTCGTTCCATGCGTAGAGGAACGCGAAGATGCCGACCGTCGCGCTCATGGGCGCGAGCAGCGGGAAGATGAGCTTCCAGAACGTCTGCCAGGTCGACGCGCCGTCGATGCGCGCGCTCTCCTCGAGCTCGAGGGGGATCGACCGCAGGAACGCCGTGAAGAGCAGCACGCTGAAGCTCAGCTGGAACATCGTCGCGAGCACGACGACGCCGAGAGGGTTGTCGAGCCCGACGCGTCCGGTGAGCTGGATCTGCGGGAGCGCGACGACGGGGAACGGGATGAACATCGCCGCGAGCAGGTAGAAGAACGACCAGCGGAAGAGCTTCCGATCCCAGTTGCGCACGATCGCGTACGACGCGAACGACGCGAGAACGATCGTCGCGACGACCGTTCCCGCCGTCACGAAGAGCGACACGGCGAATCCGACCGGGAAGCTCGTCAGGCGCCAGGCGTCGATGAAGCCCTGCACGCTGAACGGGGCGGGCAGCGAGAACGCGTTGCCGTCGACGGCCTGCGTCGGGGTCTTGAACGCCATGGAGATCGTGACGTACAGCGGCAGCAGCACCGTGACGGCGCACAGGGCGAGGATGATCGTCGTCGACCAGTTCACCCGCTCCATGCGGATGCGCGGGCGTCGCCCGTCGGCGGTGACGAGGGTGGCGGTGTGGGTGGACATCAGAGGGCGTTCCTTCCGCGCGTGACGGAGAGCTGCAGGACGGCGATGACGATCGTGATGAGGAAGAACAGCGTCGCGGTCGCCATCTGGTACGCGTAGTCGCCGGTCTGGAAGCCGCGGATGATGGTCATCGCGATCGTGCGGGTGGACGTGCCGGGACCGCCGTTCGTGAGGCCGACGACGATGTCGTAGGAGTTCAGGAAGTTCTTGAACCCGAGGATGACGTTGATGACGACGTACCCCGCGACGAGCGGCAGCGTGATGCGCAGCAGCTGCTGCGCCTTCGACGCGCCGTCGATGGATGCCGCCTCGTAGACCTCGCCCGGGATCGAGAGCAGGCCCGCGATGTAGATGAGCAGCGTCCCGGGGATCGACTGCCATGCCGTGACGACGACGATGCCGAGCCAGGCCAGGTCGGGGTTCGCCAGGATGCTCTCCTCGAGGAACGGGATGCCCAGCGCCGATCCGGCGGTGGGCAGGGAGTTCTGGAAGAGGAACTGGAAGACGTAGGCGATGATGATGCCCGACACCACCATGGGGATGACGAAGATCGCGCGCAGCCCCATCTTGAACCGGATCCTCGCCGTCAGGCCGACCGCGAGGAGGAACGCGAGGACGTTGACGACCACGACCGTGACGAGCGAGAACCCGAACGTGAAGAGGAAGCTCGTGAGGATGGCCGGGTCGCTGAACGCGGCGATGTAGTTCGTGAACCCGTTGAACTGCCAGTCGCCGATGCCGATGGAGTCGGTGAAGCTGAAGAAGATGCCCATGACGCCCGGGAGCGTGATCGCGAGCGAGAACAGCACGACCGCCGGCAGCAGGAAGAGGTAGTAGATCGGCTCGACGGGCTTGCGGCTGCGCCGGACGCGGCGGTCGCCTCCCGTCACGATCGTCGTGGTCGTGCTCATCGCTGCGTCTCCTCGGTCGAGACCGCCGGCTGGCGGAAGGCGAGCCGAGCCCAGTCGGCGTCCATGGTGGAGAGCACCGAGGTCGCGTCGGCGCCGAGCACGAGCGACTGCGCGTAGTTCTCCGTGGGGATGGCCCGGGGGTTGAGCACACCGGGGCCCTGGTAGACGGCGCCCGCGTTGTAGTACTCGATCATCCCCTCGATGCGGGGGTCGCTCGGGTCCTCTCCCGTCGTCGTCGGCACGAAGCCGAGCTGCGACTCGTTGTACGCCTGGATGATGTCGGGCTGGTAGAGGTACTCGAGGAAGTCGCGGGCGCCGTCCTTCGCATCCGCCTCCTCGGGGATGATCGCGACGAGGTCCATGTTGACGCGCACCTTGAGATCCGCGGGATCGTCGGTCATCGGGAGCGGGAACGTGCCGAGCTCGAGGTCGGGCGACGTCTTCGCGATCTCCCCGAGCGCCCAGGGCCCCTGCAGGTACATGGCGCCCTCGCCCTTCGCGAAGCCGACGTTGCCCGCGTCGTAGGTGCGGCTGTTCGCATTCGGCTGCACGTACGTGCTCGCGAGCTCCTGCATCCGCTCCACGGGCTCGAGGAAGTCCTTCTGGAACGACACCGCGGAGTCGGGGCCGACGTCCTCGCCCTCGGCGGCGAGGCGATCATAGAAGTCGAGCACGTCGACCGACCCGCCCACGGAGTAGTCGAACCAGCCCTGGTTCGCCGTCCACGCATCGGCGAACGTCGCGTAGAACGGCGCGATCCCTGCCGCCTCGAGGGTCTCGCACACCTCGATGAGCTCGTCCCACGTGGTCGGCACCTCGAGGTCGTGCTCGGCGAAGATCTCCTTGTTGTAGATGACCGATGCCGCCATCACGGAGTAGGGGAGCGCCGTCGTCCTGCCCTCGCACACGCCGTACTGCGCGAGCAGCGCCTCCATCTCGGGGCGGATGGTCGCGGCCGCGTCGGTGTCGGAGAGGTCGGAGAGCGCGCAGCGCTGGACGAACCGCGACACCTCGTGGTTGTAGTTCGACAGCATGAGGTCCGGCGGATTCCCTCGCACGAACGCCGCCGCGATGACATCGGGGCCCGAGGTGTCCATCACGACCTCGACGTCGTCCTGCGAGGCGTTGTAGTCGGCGACGACCTGCGTCATGAAGTCGATCGCCTCGCGCTTGCTGAAGGTGAAGCGCACCGTCTCCGCTCCCGTGTCGGCGCTGCAGCCCGCGAGAAGGCCCGCGGTCAGCGCGACCCCGAGCCCTCCCGCGATGAGGCGCGCCCTCGTGTTCCCAGACATCGTCGTCCTTCCCTGTCGTAGATCCAGGCATTAAATCTAGACTGCAAATCTAACGGCGAGACCACTGTCTCACCGCCCGTCGGCTGCGTCAAGACCTTGTATGGTCGAGGGCATGTCCCTCGGAACCGCGAGCTCGCCGCAGCTGCTGCGGCGCATGAACTCGGGAGCTCTCATGCGGTTCGCCCTGGGCGCCGGCGAGTTCACGGCCGCCGAGGCCATGGGGGCGACGGCCCTGACCCGGTCGACCGTCCTCGGCGTCTGCGACGACCTCGTCGCCGCCGGCTGGCTCGACGAGGTCGAGGACAGCAGGGCGGCAGGACTCACGAGCAAGGGCCGGCCGGCCAGGCGGTACCGCCTGCGCGACGACGCCGGCGTCGTCGCGGGCGTCGACGCAGGGGAGAACCGCTTCACCGTCGTCGTCGCCGACCTCCGCGGCGGCGTGCTCGCCGAGGCGCGCGGCGACGCACCGGCCGTCGACCGTCGGAAGGGGGTGGCGGCCGTGCGCAGCCGTGCAGCCGCAGCCGTCGAGCGGCGTGCGCTCGCCGGACGCCTTCTCGACGAGGCGCTCGCCCAGGCGGGTGCGGACAGGGCCGACGTGCTCGTCGTCGTCGTGGGCGTCCCCGCGCCCGTCGACGCGGAGGGACGCTCGCCCGCGGGCGACCGCGACTTCTGGAAGACCATGAACCCCGACTTCGCCGACCTCCTCCCGGGCGTGGCGGTCGTCGAGAACGACGCGAACCTCGCCGCGGTCGCCGAGCAGAGCCTCGGCGGGCAGGCGCACGTCGCCAACGTCGCGACGCTGCTGTCGGGCGAGCGCCTCGGGGCGGGCGTCATCGTCGACGGACGGCTGCTGCGCGGTGCGCGCGGCGGCGCCGGCGAGATGCGGTTCCTCGACATCGTCGAGGGAGCGGGGACCCCCGACGGCGTCGGAGCGCTCGCGCGCACCTGGGCGCGCGAGGCGGTGGCGGCCGGCCGTGCGACGGCGCTCGCCGCCCGCCCGGACGCGACGGCGCAAGACGTCTTCCGGGCTGCGGAGGAGGGCGACGCCCTCGCCCTCGAGATCCTCGACCGGCTGGGTGAGCGGATCGCCCGCGTCGCGCTCGTGCTCGCCAGCCTCCTCGACATCGAGCGGGTGGTCGTGGCCGGCGCCATCGCCGATGCCGTGGAGCCCGTGCTCCGACGGGCCAGAGTCGTGCTGGCGGAGGACTTCTATCCGCCTGTTCCCGAACTCGTCGCGAGCGCGCTCGGCCGCGACGTGGTCGTCCGGGGCGCGGTCGAATCGGCTCGCGCGCACCTGCGCGAGGAGCCCCTCGCCTTCACACCGCGCCCCCGCGCCTGATCCGCGCCCCTGGCCCGATCCGCCTCGCGCCGGAGACGAGAAGAGCGGCCGGCGCATTGCGCGCCGGCCGCTCCCGCCCTCGGTCATCGGCACACTGTGCCGGATCCTGCTCAGTTCGTCTTCCGACGCCCCGTGATGAGACCCCAGATGAGCAGGACGATGATGGACCCGCCGATGGCCAGCAGCCAGCTGCCGAGGTCCCAGAACTGGTCGACCCCCACGCCGAAGATCGCGGTGCCGAGCCATCCTCCCAGGAGGGCGCCCAGCACACCGAGGATCAGCGTGGCGATCCAGCCCCCGCCCTGGTTGCCGGGCAGGATCGCCTTCGCGATGGCGCCGGCGATGAGGCCGAGGATGAGGAATGCGATGAAGCCCATGGTCTGCTCCCTTTCTTCGAACGGTGCGCGGGTGTGCACCGCGGGATTCACCGTAGGAGCGCGCCGTGGTGCCGCGCGCGGGGTTGACAGCGCGTCGTCGACGGCGGTAGGCCGCGGGCGCGCGACGGCCGTCAGCAGTGGGCGAACGTGTACGCGGGGTCGTCGGGGGCGACGAGATCGCGGTCGCGCAGCGTGATGGGATGCTCGCCTGCATGGCGCTCGCACGCCCATTCGAAGGCCGTGCGGGTGTCGCCGTCGCGCGTCAGCTCGCCCGTGTCGGTGTACTCGATCTCCAGCACGCGCCCCGGGTACGGGTAGTCGCCGCACTCGTCGTACACCTCGCACTCCTCCGCGATCGCGAAGTCGAAGCCCTCGTCGGTGGAGACGAGCACGGGGCCGGCGTCGCCGAGCTCCACGGTGTTCTTCTGCCCCGCCGCGAGCCCGACGTCGTGTGCGAGCGAGATCGCGGGGCGCACGTGGGAGATCGCGTCGTCGAGGGTCTGCAGACCCTGCGACCGCGTGCTCTGGTCGAGGTTGTCGAACTCGACGGCGTCGAAGCCGTCGTCCGCGCACCCGCGGATCCACTCCGACTGGATGGCGAGCAGGGCGTCGCGCTTCTCCTCCGTCCGGATGTCGAACAGCGCCTCGTCCCACTCCTCGTCGACGACGAGCGCGGCGTCGGCATCGCGCAGGAGCAGCTCGGGGTGCGCGGCCTCCCACCACGCCGTCGTGCCCTCGGCATCGGGATCGGGGATGCCGTCGGCGTCGGGCTGGGTCTGGAAGAGGTTCACGTAGCAGATGCCGTAGACGTCGGGCGCGGGCTCCTCCGTGCGGTCGCGCGCGACGATCGTCACCTCGTCGCCGGGGTCGTAGACGCCGCCCAGCTGGTAGTCGACGACGCCGTCGGCGGGCGGAAGCACCACCGACGCGTCGCGGTCCGCTCCGTCCGCCTCGGCCGCGCACCCCGAGAGCGCGAGGAGCGCGGCGAGCGCGCCCGCGGCCATCCGCCTCATGCCGGAGGCAGACGGAGGACGTTCGACTCGCCGACCTCGAGCTCGTCCGACAGCCGCAGCGTGCGGGCGAGATCCTCGACGGCGGGGAGCAGCGTGAGGAAGCGCGTGCGGTCGGGCGACGCCGCCTGCAGCGTGACGAGGTGCGTGCCGGTGTCCCACGTGTACGTGGCGCTGAGGAGCGCCCGCTCGCCCTGCGGCATGTCGACGACGAGCTTCTCCCCTGCGCCGAGGTGGGGGGAGCGGAAGTCCTCGGTGTCGTCGTACTGCATCGGCATCATGGCGCGCGCCGCGCGCAGCTGCGACGTCAGCTCCTGCACCTGCGCGATCGCGACGACGAGCTCGGGGTCGTCCTTCCACACCCAGGCGAGGACGCGGCCGTCCGACTGCCGCATCATGGCGCGCGCGGCGCGGTTCGCGATCCACGCGAGGAACCCGGACCCCGGAGCGCCCTGCGGCAGACCGGCGCTCCCGAGCAGCATCCGGATGGCCGCCTTGCGATGGCGGCCGCCGCGGAAGCCGCGGCCCGTCACGGGGACCCAGCGGGAGGTGTCGGCGTCGGCGAGCAGGCGCGTCATGGGTCCAGGGTAGGCGCTCCGATAGCGTGGAGGCCTGTGAGCGACCAGCTGTTCCCCGCGATCATCGCGATCCTCCTCGGCGTCGTCGTCGGCGTCGTGCTCTTCGTGCCGTTCGTCGCCGTGCAGTATCGCCGCGAGGGGCGTCTCACGCTCCGGCAGTCGCTGCTGTGGGCGGGGTTCCTCGTGTACGGGCTCGCGCTGTGGACGTACACGCTCCTCCCGCTGCCGGACACCGACGCCATCCGCTGCGTCGGCGCGCAGCTGCGGCCGTTCCAGTTCGTCGACGACGTGCTCGACTACCCGGTCGGCTCTGCGGGCGCGCTCGTGCGCAATCCCGCGGTGATGCAGGTCGCGATGAACGTCCTGCTGTTCGCGCCGCTCGGGTTCTTCCTCCGCCTCGTCTGGCGTCGGGGCGTCGTCGTCTCGACGATCGCCGGCTTCGCCGTCTCGCTCGCCATCGAGACGACGCAGCTCACCGGCGTCTGGGGCATCTACCCCTGCGCCTACCGCTTCTTCGACGTCGACGACCTCATCGCGAACACGTCGGGAGCGCTGCTCGGCGCCATCCTCTCTCTCGCGCTGCGGCCGTGGCTCGCCCGGCGCGATCGGATGGCCGTGGCCCCGACGGCGCGGCCCGTCACGTTCTGGCGTCGTTTGGTCGGCATGCTCTGCGACGTGCTCGCGGTCTGGCTCATCGGGGGCTCCGCCGGCGTCGCCGTCAACGCGTGGCGCCTGTACGTGCTGCAGGTCGATCCGGCGACGTTCGACGGAGGACCCGCGGGAGCCGCCGCCGTCTGGGTGCCCTTCGCCGTGCTCGCCGTCGTCGTGCTGACGACGGGCCGCACTCTCGGGGACCTCGCCGTGCTCATCCGCTGGGAGGGCGGCGCCCGGCCGACACCGCTCGCGCGCGCCCTGCGCTACCTCGCGGGCATCGGCGGATGGCAGCTGCTCACGGCCGTCGCCGCGCCTCTCGACGGGGCCTTCGCGCTCGCGAGCATCATCGCGCTCATCGCGATGCGCGACCGTTCGGGGCTGCCGGGGCTCATCGCGCGGATGCGCCCCGTCGACGCGCGTGCGGAGGTCACTGCCTCCGACGCAGGAAGAGCAGCGCCGCGCCCGCGATGACGAGCACGACGGCGCCGCCGACGATCCACGGGACGAGGTCGGTGCCGGTGTTCGCCAGCTCGGTCGAGGCCTGCGCGAGAAGAGTGGTCACGCGCCCAGTCTGCCCCACGGCCCGGTCGACCTCCAGGAGTCGCCGGTAGCCTGGGGAGGTGAACGACGCCCTCGCCCGTGCCGAATCGCTCATCGACCTCACGCCCGACTACCCCGAGCCCGGCGTCCTGTTCCGCGACATCTCGCCCCTCATCGCCGACGGCCCCGCCCTGCGCGCCGTCGCGGAGGCGCTCGTGGAGCCGTTCGCAGGACGCTTCGACATCGTCGGCGGCATCGAGGCGCGCGGCTTCCTGCTCGCGGGGTACGTCGCCGCGATCACGGGCGTGGGGATGCTCGCCATCCGCAAGGCCGGCAAGCTGCCGAAGCCCGCGGCGGCGGTGTCGTACTCGCTCGAGTACGGCACGGCGTCGATCGAGGCGCCCGGCGTGCTGCAGCCGGGGGAGCGCGTGCTGCTGCTCGACGACGTGCTCGCGACGGGCGGCACGCTCGCCGCGGCCCAGCAGCTCATCCGCGATCTCGGAGCCGAGGTGGCGGGGTCTGCCGTCGTGCTCGAGCTCACCGACCTCGGCGGCCGCGCGCACGCCGGTGACGACGTGCACACGGTGTTCACGGCGACCGAAGGCGCCTGAGCGCGCCGTCGCGTCAGCGCCTTCCCTCGCGCTTCGCCAGTGCGGATGTCGAGCTGAAGCGGGTCTGAGGCCTACATCCGCACTGGCGAGTCGGCGCGGGGTCTACATCCGCACTGGCCTCCCTCGCGCTTCGCCCGTGCCTTCCAGGGCGCTTCGCCCGTGCGGATGAAGGGGTGGAAGCGGTTACAGGCAGAGATCCGCACTGGCGAAGCGGCGCGAGGTCGACATCCGCACTGGCGAACGGGGCAGCAGGCGGAAAGGGAGCGAGTTGCGGCCCGGCGTCCGACATTGAAGCGACTCCTTCACGAAATGAGTGGGCAACACGGCGTCGATAGCGTCGCGGCATGTCCGCTTCCGCGCGCTCCGACGCGAACACCGTCGACTCCGTCCCGCCCCTCGCTCGGCTGTTCCCGCTCGGGCTGCAGCATGTGCTCGCGATGTACGCGGGCGCGGTCGCGGTGCCCCTCATCGTCGGCGGCGCGCTCGGGCTGACCCAGGCAGAGCTCGCCTACCTGATCAGCGCTGACCTGTTCGTCGCGGGGCTCGCGACGCTCGTGCAGTCGATCGGATTCTGGCGCTTCGGCGTGCGCCTGCCGCTCATGCAGGGCGTGACCTTCGCGGCGGTCGGACCCATGATCGCGATCGGCACGCAGCACGGCATCACGGCGATCTACGGCGCGACGATCGCCTGCGGCGTGTTCATGATCGTCGTCGCCCCGTTCTTCTCGCAGCTGCTGCGGTTCTTCCCCCCGATCGTCACGGGCACGGTCATCCTCATCATCGGCCTGTCCCTCATGGATGTCGCCGCCGGCTGGATCGTGAACAACGCCGAGGACGGCGCAGCCGACCCCGTGAGCATCGCGTTCGCCGCCGGCACGCTGCTCTTCATCGTGCTGATGGAGCGGTTCGCGCCGGCCGCGCTCGCACGGGTCTCCGTGCTCCTCGGCCTCGTCGCCGGCACGATCGCCGCGCTGTTCGTGCCGGGGATGGTCGACTGGTCGGGCGTGGGAGAAGCGGCCTGGTTCGGCCTCGTCACACCATTCCACTTCGGCCTGCCGACGTTCGATGCCGCCTCGGTCGTCTCGATGCTCATCGTCGGCCTCGTCATCATGACCGAGACGACGGGCGACATGATCGCCGTCGGCGAGATCGTGGGCAAGCCCGTGTCGCGCCGTCAGCTCGCCGACGGACTGCGCGCAGACGGCCTCGGCACCGTCGTCGGCGGCGTGTTCAACACGTTCCCGTATACGGCGTTCGCGCAGAACGTCGGCCTCGTCTCGCTGACGGGCGTCCGCTCGCGCTACGTCGCGACGATGGCGGGGGCCATCCTCGTCGTGCTCGGCCTGCTTCCGAAGGTGTCGGCCGTCGTCGAGGGCGTGCCGCGCGCCGTGCTCGGCGGCGCCGGAATCGCACTGTTCGGGATGGTCGCGGCCAGCGGCATCCGCACCCTCGCGAAGGTGCGCTTCGACAACCGCAACGTGCTCGTCGTGGCGCTGTCGGTCGGGATCGCGCTGCTGCCGACGGTGACGCCCGACATCTACGCGCGGTTCCCCGACTGGTTCACGCTCATCTTCGACTCGGGCATCTCCGCCGGCGCCATCGCGGCCATCCTGCTCAACCTGCTCCTCAACTCGCGGTCGGCGAAAGCACGCTACGGAGAGGACCCGGCCGTCGGATCCTACGACGGCGTGCGGTCGACGGCCGCGATCGCGCTCATCCACCCGGAAGCGGTGGGGACGGGGCTCATCCCCGTGCAGTTCCGCGATGGCGATGGCACCGAGCTGGCCGCCGTCGACAAGGACGGCAACCCGGTCGACGCCCACGTGGTCGTCCCGGAGCGCGACCCCGGCCACTGACCCGGCGCCGTCGCGGCCATCCCGTCGCGGCCATCCCGCCCGAGTCGCAGTTTCCGTCCTGGAAGGGCGGTTTCGGGCCGCGAGGTGCGACCTGGGCTGCGGTGCCTCTCGCCGGGGTGGCAGTTTCCGTCCTGGAAGGGCGGTTTGAGGCCGCGAGGTGCGACCTGGGCGGTGGTGCCTCTCGCCGGGGTGGCAGTTTCCGTCCTGGAAGGGCGGTTTGAGGCCGCGAAGTGCGACCTGGGCGGCGGTGCCTCTCGTCGGGGTGGCAGTTTCCGTCCTCAAACGGCCGTTGGAGGACGGAAACTGCGACCTGGGCGAGGAGGAACGCAGGGCCGGAGGATGGCCGACCTGGGCGACAGAATGCGTCAGATGAAGCCGGGCACGTCCATCCAGGCCGCAGGAGCGTCGGCGACGCCGTCGCGCACGACCGTGCCCTCGATGAGGCCGTAGGGGCGGTCGTCCGCGATGAACACCTCGTTCTCGTTCTCCAGGCCGAAGCGCGCGATGTCGTAGACGAAGTGGTGCTTGTTCGGCATCGCGAAGCGGATCTCGGCGAGCTCGGGCCGCGCCGTGATGGCCGCCTTCCCCATTTCGAACAGCGTCTGCTGAAGCGCGAGGGAGTGCACGACGGCGAACTGCTCGAGGAGCGCGGCCGTCACCTCCTCATAGACGGCGTTGAAGTCGACGCCCGCCGCGACCGCCTCCGGCAGGTAGCGCCAGCGCGCCGTCACCGACGTCGCCATGATGCGGTCGGTCGTCTCGGGCAGCGTCGTGTACTCCGTCTTCGGGTACCCCCAGAACTCCGACCCGGTCGACTTCAGCACGACGAGGTCCTTCACGCCGCCCGTCACATGCGTGTCGCCGTCGACGACCTGGACGGTCGCGAGCCGCGTGCCCTGGCCCTTCCGCACGAAGGAGTGGTCGTGCTCGGCGCCGCCGGCGACGATGCGCTCCCACGCGTACTGCTCGGCCTGCCACAGCCCGCCCTCGACCCAGTCGAACTCGGTCGTGAAGTGCTCGGCGAGCAGCGAGAGGAACCGCTCGGGCGAGCCCACGCCGTGCTTCTTCGCGAAGGCGAACACGGTGTTCTTCTGGGTGTCGGTCGCGATGATCCGCGAGTTGTCTCCCGTGAAGAACGAGCCGGCGAAAGCCTCGCCCCTCAGCTGCGACGTGACGTTGAGATCCTCGATCTCGTGCCGGTCGCCGTCGCGTGTGATGCGGACGAGCCGGTTCTCGGCCTTGCCGTACTTGTTCGGCCCCAGGTGCACGGATACGTCGCTCATGGATCAGCTTCCTCGATAGGTGGAGTATGCGAACGGGCTCAGGAGGATCGGCACGTGGTAGTGCCGATCGCCCGTCACGCGGAACGTCACGGTGACGAACGGGTAGAAGGCGTCGACGCCCTGCGCGGCGAAGTGATCGCCGGTCTCGAACCGCAGCGTGTAGTCGCCGGGGGCGAGGCGCTCCGGGCCGAGCCCGGCGCGGCCGTCGGCGTCGGTCTCTGCCGCAGCGACCTGCTCACCGGTCGCCGTGGACAGAGCGACGGCGACGCCCGCCGCGGGCGTGCCGGTCGTGGCATCGAGGATGTGCGTGGTCAGATGCGGCATCAGGCCTCCTCGGCCGGTGCGAACTGCTGGCGGATGCGGAGGACGGCGATCTCGGCGAGCTGCGCGCACGCCTCACGGGCCTCGGTCTCGTCGTCGTTGCCGAGCCGCCGGTCGAGCGCGGCCAGCATCTCCTCGGGCGAGCGTCCGGCCGCGCGGATGAGGAACACCCGTCCGAACCGCGCCTCGTACGCGGCGTTGCCCCCGGCCATCCGGCTCGCGACGTCGTCGGACGCCCCCGCCATCGACGCCTGCTCTCGGCGCGATGCGGCAGCCTCGGCCGACGCGCCGGTCGGCGACGAGCCGATGCGCGGATGCTGCGCGAGAGCGGCGTCGAGCTCGGCCCGCCCCCACGTCGCAGCGGCCGTCGACGCCGCGTCGACGAGGGCGTCGACCGACGCGTACGGGCGGCCGGCGACGAGGGAGTCGACCCACGCCGGAACGTCCGCCCAGACCTTCGCGATCGCCGCGGCCTCGTCGCCGGGAGCGCTGTTGAACTGATCGAGGAGCATGCCGCCAGGCTAGCCCGGGGGCGTTTCCGGTCGGTTACGCAGGGCGGGCGGGATGGCCGGGGCGGGCAGCCGGACCGGTGCGGGATGGCCGGGGACGGGTGGGGCAGCTCGCTCAGCGGCCGGGGTCGGCCGGGTGCACGATGAGCCAGCGGGCGACGACGGGCTCCGCACCGGTGTTGTGCAGCCGGTGGGGTTTGTCGCACGGGTAGCTGATCGTGTCGCCGGCGCCGAGGACGACGATCTCGTCGGAGAAGTCGATCGTGAGCTCGCCCGACACCACCTGCCCGACCTCGTAGCCCTCGTGACGGAAGAGCTGGTCCTTCGATGCCGCCGTGCTGCCGGGCGGGTAGACCGACTCGAAGTAGTCCACGCCAGGGCTGTCGCCCGGTGTGAGCCGCCGGAACGTCACGCCGCCGCCGAGCTCGAGGTACGCGGCGTCGTCCGCGCGCTCGACGGCGTACTCGGCGCCCGTCGGCGAGGTCGACGCCGGGCCCGACAGCACGGTCGCGAGCGGCACGCCGAGGGCGTCGGTCATGGCGATGAGCCGAGAGACGCTCGGCTGCATGACGCCGCGCTCGATCTGCGACACCGCGCTCGTCGAGATGCCGAGGCGGCGGGCGAGCGCGGACACCGACAGGCCCGTGAGAGCACGTGCCTCGCGGAGCCGGCGGCCCACGAGCGCGCGCGGGTCGGGGGCGGCGGCTCCTGAGGTCACGAGGCGATGCTAGCGGCGCGGGATTTACACCCCCGAAACACGAGGGACACCGTGCGGGAAACGTGAAGCGATAACTTCACAATCACGCCTCTCCGTCCGGCATCCGCTCCCGCCGGAGCATCACCCCCCCCGACGCAGCATCCCTTCTCTCGAAAGGCACTCCCGTGTCGCAGAGCAGCTCCTCCCAGCCACTCACCCGCCCGCAGGACATCGTCGAGGCGGCGGGTCTCCCCGTCGGCTCGGGCAACATGCGCCCCGGCTACGACCCGCGCCTCGCCAACGAGGACCTCGCCCCGCTGCGGAAGCAGAAGTGGACGAGCTACAACATCTTCGCCTTCTGGATGAGCGACGTGCACTCCGTCGGCGGCTACGTCACCGCCGGCTCGCTCTTCGCCCTCGGCATCGCGAGCTGGCAGGTGCTCATCGCCCTGGTCGTCGGCATCTGCATCGTGCAGTTCTTCACGAACCTCGTCGCCAAGCCCAGCCAGCGCACGGGCGTCCCCTACCCCGTCGTCAACCGCTTCCTGTTCGGCATCAAGGGCGCGAACGTGCCCGCGATCATCCGCGGGGTCATCGCGATCGCCTGGTACGGCGTGCAGACCTACCTCGCGGCCGAGTCGCTCACGATCGTGTTCCTCAAGTTCATCCCGGCGTCGGCCGCGCTGCTCGAGCCGAGCTTCCTGGGCCTCGACGCGCTCGGCTGGATCTCCTACGCCATCCTCTGGGTCGCGCAGGCAGCCGTGTTCTGGAACGGCATGGAGGCCATCCGCCGCTTCATCGACTTCGCCGGCCCCGCCGTCTACGTCGTGATGATCGTGCTCGCGGTGTACCTCGTGAGCCAGGCGGGCTGGGAGAACATCAGCCTCGACCTCTCGAGCGGCGAGCCGCTGGACTTCTGGGCGTCGATCCCCGTCATGCTCACGGCCGTCGCGATCGTCGTGTCGTACTTCTCCGGCCCCATGCTCAACTTCGGCGACTTCGCCCGGTACGGCAAGAGCTTCCAGGCCGTCAAGCGCGGCAACTTCTGGGGGCTGCCGATCAACTTCCTCTTCTTCTCGATCCTCACGGTGCTCACGGCGTCGGCGACCGTCCCCGTCTTCGGCGAGCTCATCACCGACCCCATCCACACGGTCGAGCGCATCGACCACTGGTTCGCGGTGCTGCTGGGCGGCCTCACCTTCGTCACCGCCACGGTCGGCATCAACATCGTCGCGAACTTCATCTCGCCCGCCTTCGACTTCTCCAACGTCGCGCCGCACCGCATCTCGTGGCGCATGGGCGGCATGATCGCCGCCGTCGGCTCGGTCCTCCTCACGCCGTGGAACTGGTACTCCAACGACCAGGCCATCCACTACACGCTGGGCATCCTGTCCGCCCTCATCGGCCCTCTCTTCGGCATCCTCATCGCCGGCTACTACGTCGTCTCGAAGCAGCGCATCAGGGTCGACGACATGTACACGATGTCGGAGCAGGGCGCGTACTGGTACCGCCGCGGCTACAACCCCAATGCGATGTGGGCGATCGTGGGCGCGGGAGTGCCGACCATCCTCCTCGCGATCGTGCCGAAGTCGCTCGTCTTCGCCGGCGTGATCGACGCCGGGTGGGGCGCGATCGGCGACTTCACGTGGTTCATCGGCTGCGGGCTCGGCTTCGCCCTCTTCACGCTCCTCGAGCGCCGGAACCCCCGGGTGCCGACCCTCGAGCACGACGCCGACGGCGTCTCCGACGGCACCGCACCCGACGTGCTCGAGGGCTACCCCGACACCGCGACCGCATCCGTGGCCGTGGCCGACCAGACGGAAGGCTCCCTGCAGGTCCGCTGATGCGCATCACCCTCATCAACCCCAACACCTCCCGGGCCATGACCGCGAAGATCGCGGATGCGGCCCGGGGGGTCGCGGCCCCCGACGTCGAGATCGCGGCCGTGTGCCCGGCCGACGGCGAGGGGCCCTCGGCCATCGAGAGCCACTACGACGAGGTGCGCGCGGCGGCCGCCGTGGTCGGCATCGTCGAGCGCGACCAGCGCGCAGGCGGCAGCGACGCCTACGTCATCGCCTGCTTCGGCGACCCGGGGCTCGACGCCGCCCGCGAGCTCGTCGACGTGCCGGTCATCGGCATCGCCGAGGCCGCCATGCACGTCGCCTCCCTCACGGGCCGGACCTTCGGCATCGTCACGACCCTCTCGCGCACGCTCGGCCGCGCCGACGACCTCGTGCAGCGGTACGGTTTCGAGCGGGCGTGCGTCGCCGCCTACGGCACCGGCATCCCCGTCCTCGAGCTCGAGGACACGGGATCGGCGGCGTTCGAGCGGATCGCGGGATGGTGCGAGCGCGTCGTGCGCGAGGACGGCGCCGACGCCGTCGTCCTCGGGTGCGCCGGGATGGCCGACCTCTGCGCGCGCCTCACGGCCGTCGTGGGTGCGCCCGTCGTCGACGGCGTCGCGGCCGCGGTGGGACTCGCATCCGGCATGGTGCGGATGGCCGTGGGCACGAGCAAGCGCGACGAGTACGCCTTCCCGCCGCAGCGCGAAACATCCGGGACATCCTCCACGGTTAGCGTGATCGCGTGAGCACCACCGCACCGCCCCGCACCCCGCACCCTGCCTCGATCTCGTCCGTGGCCGCTCGGCGCGTCTTCCTCGACGGGGTCTTCTCGCCCGCCACGGTCCGCATCTCCGACGGCCGCATCGCCGGCGTCGACGCGTTCGACGAGCACGCCGACGTCGTCCTCGCCGACGACCAGGTGCTCCTGCCGGGGCTCGTCGACACGCACGTGCACCTCAACGAGCCCGGCCGCACCGACTGGGAGGGCTTCTCGACGGGAACGGCGGCCGCGGCGGCGGGCGGCATCACGACGCTCGTCGAGATGCCGCTGAACTCCGTGCCCGTCACGACGACGCCCGAGGCGCTGTCCGTGAAACGCGACGCCGCCCGTACCCAGCTCGCGGTCGACGTCGCGTACTGGGGCGGCGCCGTGCCGGAGAACCTCGGCGCGCTCGGCGCGCTGCTCGATGCGGGCGTCGTCGGCGTGAAGTGCTTCCTCGCGCCCAGCGGCATCGACGAGTTCGGCCACCTCGACGCCGCGCAGCTCGAGAGCGCGCTCGCCGAGCTCGCCGCTCACGACGGCCTCCTCATCGCCCACGCCGAGCTCGAGGAGTATCTCACCGACGCCGCCGGGCCCGTCTTCACCGACTTCGTCGCATCGCGCCCGCCCCGTGCCGAGGTGGAGGCCATCCGCCTCGTCATCGAGGCCGCGCGTCGCACGGGCGCCCGCGCGCACATCGTGCACGTCGCCGCCGCCGAGGCGCTCGACCTCGTGCGCGCGGCGAAGGCCGACGGCGTGCGCCTCACGGTCGAGACCTGCCCGCACTACCTCACGCTGCGCGCCGAGGAGGTGCCCGACGGACTCGGCCGGTTCAAGTGCTGCCCGCCCATCCGCGACGGCGCCAACCAGGACCTGCTGTGGGAGGGCGTGCTCGACGGCACGATCGACGCCATCGTCTCGGACCACTCCCCGGCGACGGCCGAGCTGAAGGACGACCCCGATCTCGGCACCGCCTGGGGCGGGATCGCCGGCGTCCAGACGGGGCTCTCCGCCGTGTGGACGGAGGCGCACCGCCGCGGCATCCCGCTCGAGGCCGTGCTGCCGCGTTTCACGACGGGCCCCGCCGGCATCGTGCGCCTCGCCGACCGCGGCGTCATCGCGCCGGGCGCCCCCGCCCATCTCGCGGTGTTCGAGCCCGATGCCGAGCACACGCTCGAGCTCGACGACCTGCACTACCGCAACCGGATGTCGCCGTGGCAGGGTGCGCGCCTGCGCGGCATCGTCCGCGAGACGTGGCTGCACGGCGCGCGCGTGTACACGCGCGCCGACGGGGTGCTGGCCCGCGTCGGACGGGAGGTGCTCGCGTGAGGGCGACCGACGAAACCACACCCGCGTGCCGAGCGGCCACCCGATTCCGCGATATCCCGTGTGCTTTCTGCCAACGGATATCCGTTGGACGAAAGCACACGGGAGGACAGGCAACGGTGTGGGCTCTCGGCAACCGCATGCCCGTTCGCGCACGCAGGGAGGTGCTCGTATGAGCGCGATCGACGACAACCGCTTCGGCGTCGGCGCCGAGGCGCCCGCGTTCGCCGACCTGCCCGTGCTGCAGCCGGGCATCGACGTGCCGGATGGCGCGACCTACCTTCCCGCAGGGCCCGACACCATCCTGTGGGGCCGGCTGCCGTCGCAGCGCGACGCGCCCGTCCTCACGATCGCGGCGGGAGACACCGTCGTCGTCGACACCGTCAGCCACGAGGGCATCCTCCCCGACCAGGGCCAGGACCCCGTCGCCTTCTTCGCGGGCCACGGCGTCGACCGCGCGGCCGTGCTCGACGACGCCGTGGCGATCGCCGCTCGCTCTCCGCGCGACGTCGTCGCCGACGGCCCGCACGTCGTGACCGGCCCCATCCGCGTCGAGGGCGCGGCGCCCGGCGACCTCCTGCGCATCACGGTCGTCCGCCTGCAGCCGCGCGTTCCGTACGGCGTCATCTCCAACCGCCACGGCAAGGGCGCGCTGCCCGCCGTGCTGCCCCGCTCCGGAGCCACCGTCAGCGTCTTCGCGCCCGTCGAGGAGCGCGCAGGGCGGCTCGTGGGAACGCTGCCGGCGACGGAGGGCGGGCGCCGCGACGTCGCCTTCCCCCTCGCGCCGTTCCTCGGCACGATGGGCGTCGCCCCCGCGCGCGACGAGCGCCCCCACTCCGTGCCGCCCGCCGAGTACGGCGGCAACATCGACATCAACCTGCTCGTGGAGGGCAGCGTCCTCTACCTCCCCGTGCAGGTCGAGGGCGCCCTCGCCTACGTCGGCGACCCGCACTTCGCGCAGGGCGACGGCGAGGTGGCGCTCACGGCGCTCGAGGCGTCGCTGCGCGCGACGCTGACGTTCGACGTCGTGCCCGCCGCAGACGCGGAGGCGGAGTTCGGCGTCGTGACGGGTCCGCTCGTGCGGACGGCCGACTACCTCGTCCCCACGGGCATCGACCTCGACCTCGACGAGGCCATGCGCAAGTGCGTCGCGGCGGCGCTGTCGCTGCTGCAGGCCCGATGGGGCATGGACGAGCACCTCGCCTACGCGTACCTCTCCGCGGCGACCGACTTCGACATCTCGCAGGTCGTCGACGTCGTCAGCGGTGTGCACGCCCGCATCCGCGCGTCCGACTTCGCGGAGGTGCCCCGTGACCGAGACTGAGGCCATGGCCATCCCCGGAACCGACGGCGTGCCCGCCGACCTGCTCGACGCCTTCCTCGCCTACGAGCGCGCGATCCTCGACAACGACCTCGACGCGCTGGACGGATGGTTCGCGCCGGGGGCGGGGACGATGCGCGGCGACGACGCGGGCCTCCTCGTCGGGCACGACGCGATCAGCGCCTTCCGCTCGCTGCGCGGCGGCGTCTCGTCGCGCGTCATCGAGCGCGTCGAGCACCGGCCGCTCGGCGAGGGCGTCGCGCTCCTGGTCTCGGTGTCGCGCTTCGCGATCGGCGGCCGCGGGCTGCAGACGCAGGTGTGGCAGAAGACCGCGGACGGCTGGCGCATCACGGCCGCGCACGTCTCGCCCCGGCCGCAGGCGTTCAACCGGGCCATCTGGCGCACGGTCGGCGACCCGCTCTTCCAGGGGGCGTGGGAGGGGCCCCTCGAGGGGCTCACGGTCGCCGTGAAGGACCTCTTCGCCATCAAGGGCTACCGCATCGGCGCGGGCAACCCCGCCTACCTCGAGTCGGTCAAGGCGGAGTCGAGCACGGCGCCCGCCGTCTCCGACCTGCTCCGCGGCGGCGCATCGCTGCGCGGCATCGCGCGCACGGACGAGTTCGCCTACTCCGTCGCGGGCGACAACGCGCACTACGGCACCCCGCCGAACGGCGCGCTCCCCGGTGCGCTCCCCGGCGGATCGTCGAGCGGCCCCGCCGCCGCCGTCGCGACCGGCCAGGCCGACATCGGCCTCGCCACCGACACGGCGGGATCGGTCCGGGTGCCGGCGTCGTACCAGGGGCTGTGGGGCATCCGTACGACGCACGGGCTCGTGCCCCGCCAGGGCATGCTGCCGCTCGCGCAGTCGTTCGACACGGTCGGATGGCTCACGCGCGACGGCGCGACGCTGCAGCGCGTCGTCGACTGGTGCCTCTCGTACGACGGATCGGAATCGACCGAGCGCGTCCTCGGCGAATCGGGCGCCGACCTGCCGTGGCGCTTCGCGGTGCCCGTCGAGGTGCTCGACATCGTCGACCCGGCCACGCGCGACGCCTTCGAGGCCCTGCTCGCACGGCTCGAGGCGCCCGTCGAGCGCGTGTCGATCGGCGACCTCGCCGGATGGCAGGAACCGTTCCGCGTCGTGCAGGGCGCCGAGGCCTGGCGCAACAACGGCGACTGGCTGCGCGACCATCCCGGTTCGACGGGGGCGGCCGTCGCCGACCGCTTCCGCGCCGCGTCGCAGATCTCGGCCGACGACGAGCGCGACGCCCGCGCGGCGCTCGAGCCCCTCGCGGAGCGCCTGCACGGCCTCCTGCGCGACGCGACCCTGCTCCTGCCGACCGTGCCCGGGCCCGCCCCGCTGCGCACGGCGGACGGCGCGGCCGTCGACGCGCTGCGCACCGCGACCCTGCGCATGACGACGCCCGCCGCCGTCGCGGGAGCACCCGCCGTCTCCGCGCCGCTGCTGACGGTGCCGTCGTCGCTCGGGCCGGCGCCCGTCGGCGTCTGCCTCGTCTCTCGCCCCGGCACCGACATCGCCCTCGTGCGCCTCGCGCGCCGCGTCGCCGAGGCGGCGGCGTGAGCCGCGCCATCCGCCCCTGACCCCTCCGACCCCGGAAGCACCGCCATGACCCGCATCGCCCCGCTCGACCCGCCCGCCCGTCTGCTCATGGGGCCCGGCCCCATCTCTGCGTACCCCAGCGTGCTGCGGGCGATGTCGTCGCCGCTCGTCGGGCAGTACGACCCGTTCATGACGAGCGCCATGGGCGAGGTGCAGGCGCTCTACCGCGAGGTGTGGGCGACGTCGAACGACGCCACCCTGCTCGTCGACGGCACGTCGCGCGCGGGCATCGAGGCCGCCATCGTCTCGCTCGTGCGGCCGGGCGACCGCGTGCTCGTGCCGGTCTTCGGGCGCTTCGGGCACCTCCTCGCCGAGATCGCGGAGCGCGCGCTCGCCGAGGTGCACACGATCGAGGTGGAATGGGGGCAGGTCGTGCCCGTCTCGCTCATCGAGGAGGCGATCGTGCGCGTCAAGCCCACGCTCCTCGCCCTCGTGCAGGGCGACACCTCGACGACCATGAACCAGCCGCTCGACGAGATCGGCGCGCTGTGCGCGACGCACGGGGTGCTCTTCTACTCCGACGCGACCGCCTCGCTCGGCGGCAACGCCTTCGAGGCGGATGCGTGGGGGCTCGACGCCGCGACGGCCGGCCTGCAGAAGTGCCTCGGCGGCCCCAGCGGCTCGTCGCCGATCACGCTCTCCGACCGCGCCGTCGAGGTCATCCGCTCGCGTCGCCGCGTCGAGGCGGGCATCCGCGAGGAGTCCGACGAGAGCGCGTCCGACTTCATCCGCACGAACTACTTCGACCTCGGCATGATCCTCGACTACTGGGGGCCGCGCCGGCTCAACCACCACACCGAGGCGACGTCGATGCTCTACGGGGCGCGCGAGTGCGCCGCCGTGCTCCTGAACGAGGGGCGTGCGGCCGTCATCGAGCGCCACCGCGTGGCCGGCGCCGCCATGCTGGCCGGTGTCCAGGGTCTCGGGCTCGAGGTGTTCGGTGACGTCGCGCACAAGATGAACAACGTCGTCGCCGTCGTCATCCCCGACGGGGTGCCGGGCGACGCCGCACGCCAGGCGATGCTCGACGACTTCGGCATCGAGATCGGCACGTCGTTCGGCCCGCTGCACGGCCGCGTGTGGCGGATCGGCACGATGGGCTACAACGCCCGACGCGACACCGTGCTCACGACGCTCGCCGCGCTCGAGTCGGTGCTGCGCCGCTTCGGCGCGTCGGTGCCGGCCGGCGGCGGCGTCGAGGCCGCTGCCGACGTCTTCCGCGGGGCCGCCGCGTGACGGGCGGGCGGCTCTCGCACCTCGCCCCCGACGCCGTGCTCACGGCGGCGCGGCGCGTGATGGCGCGGTGCGACGAACTCGCCCGCGTCACGGCGGACGAGGGTGCCATCACGCGCGTCTACCTCTCGCCCGAGCACGCCCGCGTCAACCGCCTCGCGGCAGAGTGGATGCGCGAGGTCGGCCTGACGACGCGACAGGACGCGGCGGGCAACCAGCTCGGCCTGCTACCGGCGGCCGACCGCGACGCGCCCGTGCTCATGCTCGGCTCGCACCTCGACACCGTCATCGACGCGGGCCGCTTCGACGGCATCGTCGGCGTGCTCATGGCGATCGAGGTCGTGCGCCTGCTGCGCGTCGCGGATGGCGAGGGCTGGCGCTCGCCGTTCCCGTTCGGCATCGAGGTGGCTGCGTTCTCGGACGAGGAGGGCACGCGGTTCGGCAAGGCGCTGCTCGGCTCGTCGGCCGTGGCGGGCGACTGGGACGACGCGTGGTGGGAGCTCGAGGACGCCGACGGCACGTCGCTGCGCGAGGCGTACCGCGAGTTCGGGCTCGACCCCGGCCGCATCGGCGAGGCCGCCCGCCGACCCGACCAGCTCGTCGGCTACCTCGAGGCCCACATCGAGCAGGGGCCGGAGCTCGACCGCCGCGGCGAGTCGCTCGCCGTGGTCTCGTCGATCGCCTCGGCGCGCCGGTTCCAGCTCGTCGTCGAGGGCGAGGCGCGCCACGCGGGCGGCACGCCCTACGACATGCGCCGTGACGCGCTGCTCGGCGCGAGCGAGGCGGCCCTCGCCGTCGAGCGCATCTGCTCGGGCGAGCACCACATCATCGGCACGGTGGGGCAGCTCGAGGCGTTCCCCGGCGCCGTCAACGTGGTGCCGGGCGAGGCGCGCTTCAGCCTCGATCTGCGCGGCGAGTTCGACGGCGAGCGCGACAGGGTGTGGAACGCGATCTCGCACGAGCTCGACGCCATCATGGGCCGCCGGCACCTGCGCTGGCGTGCGCGCGAGGTGCACAGCGCAGCCGCCGTGTTCTGCGCTCCGCTGCTGCAGGACGTCGTGCGCGCGGGCATCCGGGCGACCGTCGCGGGCGCGGAGCCCGCGACCCTCTTCAGCCCGGCCGGCCACGACGGGATGTCGATCGGCGCCCTGACCGATGTCGGCATGCTCTTCCTGCGCAATCCCGACGGCATCAGCCACCACCCCGCCGAGTCGGTGGCGGGACGAGACGTCGCCCTCGGCATCCGCGCCCTCGCCGAGGCCGTCGCGCATCGCGGCGCCGAGCGCGGCTGAGCGGCGGAGGCGGGCTCGGATCAACCCGTAACATCGCGGCAACGCGGGCGAATGTTGGGGAAACCTACGGCTCCTAATCTCAGGCAGGTACTCACCCGAGAGCACCACCTTGCAGATGGAGCACAGCATGTCCCTGTCTTCCCGCCGTACCCGCGCCGGCATCGCCGTCGCGACCGCCGCCCTCGCGGGCCTCGTCCTCGCGGGCTGCGCGAGCTCGTCCGACGACGCCGCAGCCGGCGGCGAGGAGGAGGAGGAGAGCTTCGGCGACCTCACCCTCCAGCTCAGCTGGATCCTCAACGAGGAGTTCGCCGGCGAGTACATCGCCGACTCCGAGGGGTACTACGCCGACGCGGGCTTCGACTCCGTCACGCTCGTCCCCGGCCCGTCCACGGGCGTCGCCGAGCTGCTGAGCGGCACGGCCGACGTCGCGTTCAGCGACTCCGTCGCCGTCGGCACCGCGATCGCCAACGAGAGCGCCCCGCTCAAGATCATCGGCGCGACGTTCCAGGCGAACCCGTTCACGATCCTCTCGCTCGCCGACGGCGGCGACATCCAGACCGCCGAGGACCTCGTCGGCAAGAAGATCGGCGTGCAGGACTCCAACACGTCGCTCTTCAACGCCCTCCTCGCCGCCAACGGCATCGACCCCGCCGACGTCGAGGTCGTGCCGGTGCAGTACGACCCGGCGCCGCTCATCAACGGCGAGGTCGACGGCTTCGTCGCCTACATCACGAACGAGGCCATCTCCGTGGAGATGGAGGGGTTGGACACCACCAACCTCACCTTCGCCGACAACGGCCTGCCGTTCGTCGCAGAGACCGTCACGGTCACGCAGGAGGCCATCGACACCGAGCGCGAGAAGCTCAAGGGCCTCCTCGAGGCCGAGGTGCGCGGCTGGACCGACGCCGTGAACGACCCGCAGCTGGGCGCCGACCTGGCTCTCGAGGAGTACGGCGCGGACCTCGGGCTCGACCCGGACAAGACGCTCGCCGGCTCCGAGGCGCAGAACGCGCTCGTCGTGTCGGACGAGACCGTCGAGAACGGCCTCTTCACCATCAGCGAGGAGCTCCAGGCCGAGACCATCGCGAGCCTCGAGGGCGCCGGCATCTCGGTGACGGCCGACCAGCTGTTCGACCTCAGCCTGCTCGCCGAGGTCTACGAGGAGAACCCCGACCTCATCGCCTACGCGGAGTGATCCCCCTGCGCGGCCGGCC
>NZ_JBSHGQ010000038.1:0-38515 GCF_053617895.1 Microbacterium sp. NPDC055683
CGCCGTCGGCGAGCGGTGGTCCCGGTCGCGCGCGGCCGGCGGGGTCGCGTAGGGTCGAGGCCGTGCGACGCGACGGACGGCTGGGTGTCGGGATCATCGGCGCGGGTCGGGTCGGGCCCGTCATCGGCGCCGCGCTCGCCGGTGCGGGACACGCGATCACGGGGATCACGCGCGGGTCCGACGACGACCGCGCGTCCGCCGTCCTGCCGGGCGCACCCGTGCTCGACGCGCTCGAGGTGGTGCGGCGCAGCGAGCTCGTCGTGCTCGCCGTGCCGCGCGCGGAGCTGGCGGCTCTCGTGGCCGGGCTCGCCGAGGTCGGCGCGTGGCAGCTCGGCCAGCTCGTCCTCCACACGGACGCCTCCCACGGCATCGAGGTGCTGCGGCCGGCGGCCGAGAAGGGGGCCATCCCGCTCGCCGTGCACCCCGCGATGGCGTTCACAGGCACGAGCGTCGACCTGCGCCAGCTCGCCGCGTCGTATGCGGCGGTGACGGCGCCACCCGCCGTGCTGCCGATCGCGCAGGCGCTCGCCGTCGAGCTCGGATGCGAGCCCGTCGTCGTCGCCGAGACCGACCGCGCAGCGTACGCGGAGGCGATCGAGACGGCATCCGCGTTCTCCCGGCAGATCGTCCATCAGGCGACGGCGCTGCTGCGCGGCATCGGCGTCGAGAACCCCGGCGGCTACCTCTCCGCGCTCGTCCGGTCGACGGTCGACCAGGCGCTCACCGAGGCGACACCCGCCATCCCCGACCTGCCGCTCGACGACTGACGGGGGCGGACGGCGCGCCAGGGGAGGCGCAGAGGGGCCGACTAGACTGGTCGCAGACTTTCCCCGAGGAGCCCCCGCATGTCTGAAACGCCCGTCGAGAACGCCCCCGAGACGCCCGAGGACGACATCTTCGAGCAGAAGGCGGTGCGACTGGCGAAGCGTGAGCGGCTCGTCGCGGAGCGCGAGAGCGCGGCGGGCGGCGCGTACCCGGTGTCGGTTCCCGTGACGACGACCATCCCGGCCCTGCGCGCCGAGTACGGCGCGCTCGAGGCCGGCGCCGAGACGGGCACGACGGCGGGCGTCGCAGGCCGCGTCGTCTTCAGCCGCAACACCGGCAAGCTGTGCTTCGCGAGCCTGCAGTCCGGCGACGGGTCCCGCATCCAGGCGATGGTGTCGCTCGCCAACGTGGGCGACGACTCGCTCGCGGCATGGAAGGAGATCGTCGATCTCGGCGACCACGTCTTCGTGTCGGGCGAGGTGATCTCGAGCCGCCGCGGCGAGCTCTCCATCATGGTGACCGAGTGGGCCATCGCGGCCAAGGCCGTCCTGCCGCTGCCGAACCTGCACTCCGAGCTCAGCGAGGAGAGCCGCGTGCGCAGCCGGTTCCTCGATCTCATCGTGCGCGACCAGGCGCGCGACACCGTCCGCGCGCGGGCGAAGGTCAACGCCAGCCTCCGCGCGACGTTCGAGGGCCACGACTTCGTCGAGGTCGAGACCCCCATGCTGCAGGTGCAGCCGGGCGGCGCGACGGCCCGGCCGTTCATCACCCACTCGAACGCCTTCGACACCGAGCTCTACCTGCGCATCGCGCCCGAGCTCTACCTCAAGCGCGCCGTCGTCGGCGGCATCGACCGCGTGTTCGAGATCAACCGCAACTTCCGCAACGAGGGTGCCGACTCGACGCACAGCCCCGAGTTCGCCATGCTCGAGGCCTACCAGGCCTACAGCGACTACAACGGCATCGCCGACCTCACGCAGGAGCTCATCCAGAACGCCGCCGTCGCCGTGGCGGGCTCGACGACCGTGACCTGGGCGGACGGCACCGAGTTCGATCTCGGCGGCCAGTGGGAGCGCGTCTCGATGTACCCCTCGCTGTCGGAGGCCGCCGGCGTCGAGGTGACGCCCGAGACGCCGCTCGGCGAGCTGCTCGCCCTCGCCGCGGCGAACGGCGTGGAGGTGCCGCCGCACGCCACGCACGGCAAGCTCGTCGAGGAGCTGTGGGAGCACTTCGTCAAGCAGCACCTCACGCGCCCGACGTTCGTCATGGACTTCCCCCTCGACACGAGCCCGCTCGTGCGCGAGCACCGGTCGATCCCCGGCGTCGTGGAGAAGTGGGACCTGTACGTGCGCGGCTTCGAGCTCGCCACCGGGTACTCCGAGCTCGTGGACCCCGTCATCCAGCGTGAGCGCTTCGTCGAGCAGGCGAAGCTCGCCGACCGCGGCGACGACGAGGCCATGCGCATCGACGAGGAGTTCCTCCGCGCCCTCGAGCACGGCATGCCGCCGACGGGCGGGATGGGCATGGGCATCGACCGCCTCCTGATGGCCATCACGGGCCTGGGCATCCGCGAGACCATCCTCTTCCCGCTCGTCAAGTAGCCTCACGCGGCCCCCGGCCGCTCGAACGCCCACTCCGGCAGCATGCCGTGCGAGGCCATGGCCCCGACGAGCTGCGCGAGTCCGTGCTGGTCGTCGACGGCGAGCGCCTGCCGCGCATACGCGAGGGCGTGCGTGCCGTGGCCGAGAGCCCACATGAGCCAGGCAGCCGACGCGAGCGCCCCCGCGCGCGAACGGCCGGGCGCGGAGGCCGCGAGCCGCTGCACGAGGGCGAGCGCGCGTTCGAGTCGGTCGGGATCGGGGCGGGGTCCCTCTCCCTTGAGTCGCAGCGGTCCGTCGGGCAGGGAGTCGTCGCCGTCGGCCCATCGCTCGTTGAGGTCGAGGACGTCCCACCCCTCCTGCAGGTCGCTGCTCCACTGCGAGAGCGCGACATCGCGGAAGCACGGCCGCTCGAGCGCCCAGACGAGGAGCGCGGCGAGGTACGGGTCGAGGTCGTCCGTGTCCCATTCGAGGCACTCCTCGAAGACGACGGGCAGATCGGCGGCGAAGCACGCGGTCGCGAGCGCTCGAGGAGGGATGCCGCGGCTCGACGCCGCGCCGATCGCGCTGGTCCCCGGATGGTCGTCGCCCACGATGACGGCCAATGCGCGACCGAGCTCGAGATGCGCCCGCCCGAGGCGCTCGCGCTCGGCGAGGTCGACGGCGGGCGGGGCGATCCCCGCACCCTGGTCGGGCAGCACGTCGTCGCCGCCGGGAACGGCGCCTTCGTGGGCGATCTCCTCGAGCGGGCGCGGCGTCGGCCGCCCGTCGGCGTAGGCGCCCCATCCGTCGGCCGCGACGCACAGCGCATCCCTCACCTCGAGCCCGCAGTGGTCGGCGCGCTCGCGGAGTGCCTCGACGAGGCCCGCGAACGCCATCCCGTCGGCGCCCACGAGGGGCTCGTCGGTGTAGACGACGGCGGCGAACTGCGTCACGTCGCGCAGGCGGCACATCATGCCGAGCGCGACGGCGACGGCCTCGGGCCACTGCTCCGGCCGCTCCGGCAGGTCGATGCGGGCGGCGCCGGCCGTGCGACCGTCCTCGAACGGGACGACGAGGAGGCTGCGACGCGGGCGGTAGCCGCAGACGTGGGGGAGGAGCGAGAGGAACGAGCGGGCGTCGCGGGCGCGGATGATCGTGGTCATGGTCAGAGGCTGGCCCGGGCGGGCGGCGTGCGGGCGGGTGTCCACAGCCGGGATGGCCGGCGCGCCGGGCCCGCGCGACCTGTGGACGGGAGGACGCCCCCAGGAAGCCCTCCGGCCCGCCGCGTACGATGGCGGCGTGGACAGTTTCTGGATGGCGGCGCTGTGGTCGCTCGCGCCCACCGTCGTCATCGCGATCGTCTTCTGGCTGATCCTCCGCAACATCCTGAAGTTCGACCGCACCGAGCGCCGTGTGTACGGCGAGATCGAGGCGGAGGAGCGCGCCAGGCGCGGCCTGCCTCCCCGCGAGGGCTGATCCCGGAGCGGCGCGGGAAAGCAACCCCCTGTCGCCGCTGCACGCTCGCGGATACGTTCGCGGCATGACGGTCACCCTCCTCGGTCTCGCGACCCTCGTCCCTCCGACCGTGCTGCATCAGGACGAGGTGCGCGACGTCTTCGCCGCGCAGCCCGGCCAATCGCGGCTCGCGCAGCGCCTCGTCACGACGTCGTTCGGCGTCTCGGGCATCGAGCGCCGCCATACCGTGCTGCGCGAGCTGGGCGGCGGCGATCCCGACGGCGGCGAGCCGCTCTTCTACGACCGCGAGACGCGCGAGCTGCGCTCTCCCGGCACGAAGGCGCGAAACGAGATCTACATCCGCGAGGCCACCCGCCTCTACGTCGACGCGGGGCGCGCCGCGCTCGCGCAGCAGCGGGCGCTCGGCGCCGACGACGTCACCCACGTCATCACCGTCTCGTGCACCGGCTTCTATGCGCCAGGACCCGACTTCGTCGTCGCGCGCGACCTCGGCCTGCCCGCCGACGTGCAGCGATTCCACCTCGGCTTCATGGGGTGCTACGCGTCGCTGCCGGCGCTCCGGCTCGCGACGCAGCTGTGCCTGGCCGATCCCGACGCCGTCGTCCTCGTCATCAGCGTCGAGCTCTGCACGCTGCACCTGCGGCCCTCCGACGACCCCGACACGATCGTCGCCACCTCGCTCTTCTCGGACGGCGCTGGCGCCGCCCTCGTGACGGCTCGGCCCGTCGGGTCGGACGAGCCGGGCTTCGAACTCGACCGCTTCGCGTCGCGCGTCGCGCCGGAGGGCGAGGGCGACATGGCATGGCGCATCGGCGACCACGGCTTCGAGATGGTGCTGTCGAACGCCGTCCCGGCCATCCTCGGGCGTCACGTCGTCGACGCCGTCCGCCCCCTTCTCGCCCCCGAGCCGGCGCTCGCGCGCGCGCTCGACGACGGGGCGGCGGGCGCGGCCATCCCGCACTGGGCCGTGCATCCGGGCGGGCGGAGCATCCTCGACCGCGTCGAGGCGTCGCTCCACCTCGACGAGGCGCAGCTCGTCCCGGCGCGGGCGACCCTGCGAGACTTCGGCAACATGTCGAGCGCGACCGTGCTGTTCGTGCTGCGGCACATCCTCGACTCTCCCGCCGCTGCGGCGGGAGAGCGGGTCGCCGCGATGGCGTTCGGACCCGGCCTGACGGTCGAGTCCGCGCTCCTCACCATCCGGGGCTCGTGATGCGCGGGCGGGATGCCGACGTCCGCGAGCTCATGGACGACCCGGCATGCGATCCCGTCCGGCTCGATCGGACGTATGCCCGATTCGGCATCGTCAACGCCGTCGTGGCCGCTCCCCGGCGCACCTACGCGCGGTGGATCGGGCCGCGACTGCGCACGGGAGGCGTCCGCCTGCTCGACATCGGCACGGGCGGGGGAGACTTCCCGCGCGCCGCCGCCCGGTGGGCGCGCGGCGCCGCGCACCCGCTCGACATCCTCGCGATCGACCCCGACCCGCGCGCGTACGGGTGGGCGATGCGCGGGCCGCATCAGCACGGCCTGCGCATCCGGCAGATGACCGCGGAGGCCGTGCTCGACGCGGGCGAGCGGTTCGACGTGGTGCACTCGAACCACGTCCTCCACCACCTCGCGGACGACGAGGTGGTGGAGCTCCTGCGCGTGTCGGACCGGCTCCTGCGGCCCGGCGGCGTCGCGGTCCACCGCGACATCGCCCGGTCGGGGCTCGCCTTCGCCGTGTTCGCGCTCGCCACGCTGCCGTTCCAGCCCTGGCTGCTGCGCGGCACGTTCATCCGCCCCGACGGGCTCACCTCCATCCGCCGCAGCCGCACGGCGCGCGAGCTCTCCGCTCTCGTGCCGGACGGCTGGGAGGTGCGGCGCGGATGGCCGTGGCGCGTCGAGGCGGTGCGCGCACGATGAGCGCGCACGACGTCGCGGTCGTCGGCGGCGGACCCGTCGGCCTCGTGCTCGCATGTCTGCTCGCGCAGCGCGGCGTCGACGTCGTCGTGCGGGAGCGCGCGGAGGCGCCGTCGCCGCTCACCCGCGCCATCGGCATCCACCCTCCCGGGCTCGCCGTGCTCGACGCCGTCGGGATCGGCGACGCCGTGAGAGCCGAGGCCGTGGCCATCCCGGGCGGCGCGGCGCTCCGCCGAGGCCGCACGCTCGGCCGCCTCCGGTTCCGCGATTCCGTGCTCTCGCTCACGCAGGACCGCACGGAGCGGCTCCTCGAAGCGCGCCTTCGGGAGCTCGCCCCGCGGGCGCTCTCGCGCGGCGTCGAGGTCGAGGCGGTCCACCTGGCGCCCGACGCGGTCGAGATCGAGGACAGCCGGGGCGGGGCGTCAGTGCGGGTCCTCGTCGGAGCGGACGGCGCCCGCAGCCTCGTGCGCGAGGCGGCCGGCATCCGATGGGAGCGCCGCGATCCCGATGTCGCATTCGTCATGGCCGATGCGGCCGACGACACCGGATCCGGCGCTGTCGCGGTCATCCACCTGGAGGCGGAGGGCGTGGTGGAGTCCTTCCCGCTGCCGGGAGGCCGCCGCCGCTGGGTCGTGCGCACCGACGACCCGGCCGCCCGTTCCCGCGCGGGCTTCGCGGCCGTCGTCCGCGCACGCACGGGCGCCGTCCTGAGCGCCCTCGGCGAGCCGAGCCCGTTCGCGGCCCGTCAGCGTATCGCCGAGCGGTTCGCCCGCGGGCGGGTCGTGCTCGTCGGCGACGCGGCGCACGAGATGAGCCCCATCGGCGGTCAGGGGATGAACCTCGGGTGGCTCGACGCGGCCGCGTTCGCCGAAGCCGCAGGCGACGGCCGCGGGCGCGCGGAGCCGTGGGCGGCGTATGCGGATGCGCGCCGCGAGGCCGCCCTCCTCGCGCAGCGGCGCGCGCGCTTCAACATGGCGATGGGTGCTCCGAGATCGGGCGCCGCGCTGCTCGTCCGCGACGCGGCCGTGCGGATGATCGCGCTGCCTCCCGCGCGCCGCGCCGCGGAGGGCGCCTTCACCATGCGCGGCCTGTGAGCGCGCACGCTGTCAAGCCCCTGCCCTCGCCGGTTCGGACGCGGTCTGCTGTTCGCGGGGGAGACGTCGAGAGGAGCAGCACATGAGCGACACCACCGTCAGCAGGGTCCGCTACGCGGGCACGCCCGTCCAGAAGGTCGCCCTCGTCTTCGGGGTCGTCTTCCTCCTGGTCGGCATCGCAGGGTTCATCCCCGGGCTCACGACCGACATCGGGTCGCTGGAGATCGCGAGCCACACGTCGGGGGCCATGCTCCTCGGCATCTTCCAGGTGTCGATCCTGCACAACCTCGTGCACGTGATGTTCGGCGTCGCAGGACTCGCGCTCGCGGGCTCCGCGCCCGGATCGCGGGGATACCTGATCGTGGGCGGCGTGCTCTACCTCGCACTGTTCGTCTACGGCCTCGTGGTGCCGCACGACCACGCGGCGAATTTCGTGCCGCTCAACAGTGCGGACAACTGGCTCCACCTGGGTCTCGCGGTCGTCATGATCGCGGCGGGCGCTCTCCTCGGCCGGGACGCCCGCCGACGGGTGTGAGGCGCGTCGTGACGGCGTCGGTCCGGCGGATCGGCGCCGTCGCCGCGCTCGCCGCTGTCCTCGCGACGAGCGCGTGCGGCCTGCGCATCCCCGAGGACCCCGACGGCACGCTCGACGCCGTCGTCGCCGCCGGGGTGCTCGCCGTCGGCGCATCCGACGAGCCGGGACTCGTCGAGGTCGACGCGGGCGCGGCGACGGGACCCCTCGCCGACGTCGTGGAGCGCTTCGCGGACGGGATCGGCGTCGGCGTCACGTGGACGGAGGGCAGCGAGGAGACGCTCGTCGGAATGCTGGAGACGGGTGACATCGACATCGCCGTCGGGGGATTCACCGACGCCTCGCCGTGGATCGACCGCGCGGGCCTCACATGCGGCTACCCCGACCTGCCCGGCGCCGAGGGGCGCCCCGTCGTCCTCCTCGTGCCGCTCGGCGAGAACCGCCTCCTCGCGGCGCTCGAGGCGCACCTCGATGCGGAGGCCGGCGCGTGAACGTCCGGTGGCATCACTTCGGCCGCACCGACCTGCCGGCCGAGCAGCGCGACGCGCTCCGCCGAGCCGTCCGGTGGGAGGTCTTCACGATCTGCTACACGGCCGCGACGATCGCGCTGCTGGCCTTCGTCGTCGGCGGCTCGCAGGCCATGCGCACGGCATGGATCGAGGACATGCTGTCGCTCATCCCGCAGTTCGCCTTCCTCGCGGCGCTGCCGTTCGTGCGGAAGCCCCCGACCAGGGAGTACCCGTACGGCAAGCACCGCGCCATGGGCGTCGGCCATCTCGTCGCGGGCGTCGCGCTCCTCGCAGTCGGCGCGAACCTCGCCGTGGAGGCCGTCGTCTCCCTCGTGTCGGGCGAGCACCCCACGATCGGCACGGTCGCCCTCTTCGGGCACACCATCTGGCTCGGCTGGCTCATGATCGCCGTCATGCTGCTCATCATCGTGGGGCCGGTGTTCCTCTACGGCCCCGCGAAGGCGAAGCTCGCTCCCGTGCTGCACAACAAGCTGCTGCACGCCGACGCCGACATGGCGAAGGCCGACTGGCAGACGACCGTCTCGTCGGTCGTCGGGGTGCTCGGCGTGGGTCTCGGCGTGTGGTGGCTCGACGGCGCCGCCGCTCTCGTCATCTCCGCGGGCATCGTGTGGGACGGCGTGCGCAACACGCGCGCGGCCGTCGTCGACCTCATGGACCGGCGCGCCCGCACGTACGACGACGCCGAGCCGCACCCCCTCGCCGCCGCGGCGGTCTCGCGCCTGCGTCAGGCGCACTGGGTGCGGGATGCCGCGGTCCGCGTGCGCGATCAGGGGCAGGTGCTCCACATCGAGGCCTTCGCCGTGCCGCGACGACGCGGCGTGCGCGTGGACGACCTGACGCGCGCGGCCGAGTCGATCGCCGCGCTGGACTGGAAGGTCCAGGACGTGCAGGTGATCCCCGTCGCGCACCTCCCCGACGAGGCCGACCCCGGACGATAGACGCCCGAAAGCCGCCCTTCGATAGGCTGGGGCGAACGGAGGGGAGCGGCGTGGACTGGCTCATCAGCTCTGCCTTCTGGATCGGCGCGTACACCGTCGTCGACATCATCGTCCGCGTGCTCGCGCTCATCATCATCCCGCGCAACCGCAAGCCGACATCCGCCATGGCGTGGCTGCTCGCGATCTTCCTCCTCCCGATCCCCGGGCTGCTCCTCTTCCTCCTCATCGGCAACCCGCGGCTGCCGCGCAAGCGCCGTCGGATGCAGACGGAGATCAACGCCGTGCTCCGCGAGGCGAACGAGAGCCTCGAACGGGGCACGCTGCGCCCGCACGAGCCCGCGTGGTTCAGCGCACTCGTGCGCATGAACCGCGAGCTCGGCGCCCTCCCGATCTCCGGCGACAACGGCGTCCGCCTCATCACGGGGTACCAGGAGAGCCTCGACGCGATGGCCGAGGCCATCCGGCGCGCGCAGCGCTATGTGCACGTCGAGTTCTACATCTTCAAGTCCGACCGGTCGACGGAGAACTTCTTCCGGGCGCTCGAGGAGGCGTGCGCGCGCGGCGTGGAGGTGCGCGTGCTCATGGACCACTGGGCGAACCTGTCGAAGCCGCTCCACAGGAGGACGCGCGACCGCCTCACCCGCATGGGCGCCGACTGGCACTACCTGCTGCCCCTGCGGCCCCTCGGCGGGCGCTGGCAGCGGCCCGACCTGCGCAACCACCGCAAGCTCCTGGTCGTCGACGGGGAGGTCGCGTACCTCGGCTCGCAGAACGTCACCGACGCGAGCTACAACGTGAAGGCGAACATCCGGCGCGGGCTGCAGTGGGTCGATCTCATGGTGCGGCTCGACGGGCCGGTCGTGTCGAGCGTCGACGCCGTGTTCCTCAGCGACTACTACAGCGAGACGGGCGAGACGCCGGCGGGCGTCGACCTGCGCGAGATGGACGACGGCACGGGCGACCTCGACTGCCAGGTGGTGCCGTCGGGCCCCGGGTTCGAGGTCGAGAACAACCTGCGCCTGTTCCTGGGCCTGATGTACGCGGCGCAGGACAAGATCATCATGATCAGCCCCTACTTCGTTCCGGACGAGGCGCTCATGCTCGCCGTGAGCGCCGCCGTCTCGCGCGGCGTGCGCGTGGAGCTGTTCGTGTCGGAGATCAGCGACCAGGCCATGGTCTTCCATGCGCAGCGCAGCTACTACGAGACGCTGCTCACGGCCGGGGTGAAGATCTACCTCTTCCCGCCGCCCTACATCCTGCACACCAAGACGCTGTCGATCGACGACGAGGTCGCCGTCATCGGGTCGAGCAACATGGACATGCGCTCGTTCGGCCTCAACTTCGAGGTGTCGCTGCTCGTGCGCGGCGAGGAGTTCGTGCAGCAGCTGCGGAGCGTCGAGGACGACTACCGCGCGCGCTCGAAGCGGCTCGACCTCGTCGAATGGGTGCGGCGCCCGTTCTGGAGCCAGGTGCTCGACAACCTCGCGCGGCTCACATCGGCGCTCCAATGATTCAGAGGGGCGGATGGCCCCTCGGCACCGCGAGCAGCAGGCCGCCCTCGTCGACACGGCAGAGCAGGCGCACCGCCTCGCCGAACTCGTCGCCGTCGAGCTCGACCGGCTGCGCCTCGACCGCCGCCGCCTCGACGGAGCGCCCCTGAAGGAACCGGACGGAGGTGTCGTGGCGCCTCTCGATCACGCGCCGGCCGAGACGCGAGCGGCGCAGCACGGAGTTGTCCCACCACACCTTGCGGAACACGCCGAGCCAGCCGAAGGGCCCCGACGGCTGGATGAGCGCGATGTCGAGCCGTCCGTCGGCGATCGACGCCTCGGGGATGAGCTCGATGCCGGCGGGGAGCGTGCCGCAGTTGGCGAACAGGACGCTCTGCACCTTGGCGGCGTGGAGCTTGCCGCCATCGACCTGGTAGACGACGCGGAACGGGTGCGCGCCGGGGAGCGACCGCGCGGCGCCGTCGACGTACGCCACCCACCCGACCTGCTTCTTGAGACGAGGGCTCGTGTTGGCGATCATGGCGGCGTCGAGCCCGATGCCCGCCATGACGACGAACGCGTGGTCCTCGACGGCCCCGTCGGGCCTGCGCAGCCGCGCGATGCCGATGTCGACGGCGGCGGTGTCGCCCTCGATCGCCGCGCGCACCATCTCGTCGGGGTCGGCGAGCGGAAGGCGCAGGTTGCGGGCGAGGAGGTTGCCCGTGCCGCTCGGGACGATCGCGAGCCGCACTCCCGTCCCGTTCATCGCCTCCGAGACGGCGCGCACGGTGCCGTCTCCACCCGCCACGAGCACGACGGCCACCCCCTCGTCGAGCGCGCGCCGCGTGACGGCCTGGCCCGGGTCGTCCACCGTGGTCTCGAAGACGAGCGGCGGCAGCCATCCGGCCTCGTGCGAGAGCAGCGTCACGGCCGACCGCAGGGCGTCGGCCGAGGCGACCTTCACGGGGTTGTAGACGAGCGCCGCCCGCTTCGCGGAGGCGTCGTGGGCGGTCATGCTCACACTCTAGGTGGCGGACGGCCGCGGGCTCAGCCCGTCCAGTCCTCCGCCAGGACCCCGTAGTGCATGCCGTCCATCCAGACGCCGGAGCGGTGCAGCCCGGTCTTGCGGCTGAACTCCTCCCGCACCATCCCGACGCGCTCCATCAGGCGCCACGACGGCTCGTTCGCCGCGAAGCACCCCGCGTGGACGCGGCGCAGCCCGAGCGCCCCGAAGCACGTCGCGATCACGGCGCGGACGGCCTCGGTCGCGTAGCCGCGACCGGAGTGGCCGGGGTGCAGCGTCCAGCCGAGCTCGGCCTCGGTGCCGCGCGCGAGCTCGGCGACCTCGCGCTGCGCCCAGCCGTCCTCGACGCGGAGCATGACGTCGCCGATGACGAGAGGGCCATCCGGCTCCACGAGCTCGATGACGAGCGTCATGGCGAGCCGTTCGGGCTGCACGAGGTGCGCTCGGAATTCCTCGAGATCGGATGGCCCGTTCGTGATCCACATGGTCACCTCGGGCAGCCGACGATGGCGCCACAGCGCCTCGGCGTCGTCGGCCGTCGCCCGCCGGATGACGAGGCGCTCGGTGCGGATGGGCCAGTCGACGGCGTCGAGGGGATCGGACATGCGCCCCACGATACGGCCGTCCCTTCCGGCGCGGGCGACACGCCTAGACTCGGAGGGTGATCGACCCCGTTCTGCTCCGCGAAGACCCCGAACTCGTCCGGCGTTCCCAGGTCGCCCGAGGCAACTCGCCCGAGACCGTCGACGCCGCGCTCGCCGCAGACGCGTCGCGCCGGTCGGCGATCACGGCGTTCGAGGAGCTGCGTGCCGAGCAGAACGCGTTCGGCAAGCGCGTGGCGAAGGCGCCGAAGGACGAGAAGGCCGCCCTCGTCGCGCAGGCGAAGGAGCTCGCCGACCGCGTCAAGACCGCGCAGCAGGCCGCGAACGAGGCGGAGGAGGCCGCCCGCACGGCGCTCGACGCCATCCAGAACGTCGTCATCGACGGCGTGCCGGCGGGGGGCGAGGACGACTTCGTCGAGCTGCGGCGCGTCGGCGACATCCCGACCTTCGACCCGGCCGATTTCCCCGACGGCCCGCTCGACCACCTCGCGCTCGGCGAGAAGCTCGGCGCGATCGACATGGAGCGCGGCGCGAAGGTCTCGGGGGCGCGCTTCTACTTCCTGAAGGGGGTCGGCGCGCGGCTCGAGCTCGCGCTCATGAACTACGCCCTCGACACGGCCCTCGACAACGGCTTCACGCCCATGATCACGCCGACGCTCGTGCGGCCCGACATCATGGCGGGCACGGGCTTCCTCGGCGCGCACGCCGACGAGATCTACCGGCTCGAGGAGGACGACCTCTACCTCGTCGGCACGAGCGAGGTCGCGCTCGCCGGCTACCACAAGGACGAGATCGTCGACCTGCAGGACGGCTCCCTCCGCTACGCCGGCTGGTCGACGTGCTACCGCCGGGAGGCGGGCTCTCACGGCAAGGACACGCGCGGCATCATCCGCGTGCACCAGTTCAACAAGCTCGAGATGTTCGTCTACACGACGCCGGAGGAGGCGGAGGCCGAGCACGCCCGCCTCGTCGCGCTCGAGGAGCAGATGCTGCAGTCGCTCGGGCTCGCCTACCGCGTCATCGACGTCGCGGCGGGCGACCTCGGATCGAGCGCCGCGCGCAAGTACGACACCGAGGCCTGGGTCCCCACGCAGGGCGCGTACCGCGAGCTGACGTCGACCTCGAACTGCACGACCTACCAGGCGCGTCGTCTCGACATCCGGCACAGGCCGGACGGCGGCAGGACGCAGCCCGTCGCGACCCTCAACGGCACGCTCGCGACCACCCGCTGGATCGTGGCCATCCTCGAGACGCATCAGCGACCGGATGGCTCGGTCGTCGTCCCGGAGCCGCTGCGGCCGTACCTGCGCGGCCTCGAGGTGCTGGAGCCGATCGCGTGACGCTCCCCGTCCCCGAGCCGGACCGCCTGTTCATCGCCCTCGACATCGACGGCACGGTGCTGCTCGAGGACGGGACGTCGAGCCCCGGCGTCGAGGAGGCGGTGGCCGAGGCCGTCGACCGCGGCCACGCCGTCACGCTCGCGACGGGGCGCAGCTGGGAGTCGACGCATCCCGTGCTCGACCGCCTGGACATCCGCCCGCCGTACGTCGTCTGCGCGAACGGCGCGACGATCATGTCGCGCGACGCCGACGAGCCGACCGGCTACGCCCGGCACACGATCGAGACGTTCGACGCCACCGAGGTGCTGCGCTTCATCCGCGGCCACCTGCCCGGCGCGAGCTACATGGTCGAGCTCGGCGACGGCACGCGGCTCTTCACCGACTTCATGGACGACTGGGACCTGAACCGGCCCGGCGCGCACCAGGTGCCGTTCGACGAGATGCTGGGCCTGCACGTCACCCGCGTCGTCGTCGTCTCGCCCGAGCACGACGGCGACGACTTCAACGACTTCGTCGAGCGGATGGGCCTGCAGCAGGTCACGTACGCCGTCGGATGGTCGGCGTGGCTCGACATCGCGCCGCAGGGCGTCAACAAGGCGACGGCGCTCGAGAAGGTGCGCGCGCTGCTCGACGTCGACCCGGCTCGCATCGTGGTGATGGGCGACGGACGCAACGACGTCGAGATGCTCGCCTGGGCGCGAGACGGAGGCGGCGAGGCCGTCGCCATGGGGCAGGCTCCCCTCGAGGTGCAGCAGCACGCGTCGCGCCTCACGCTCTCGGTCGAGGGAGGCGGCGTGGCCGCCGCCCTGTCGCAGCTCGGCGCGGCGACCTCGACCATCCGCTGACGGCGCTCTGCCAGGGCGCGCACAGGAGCGGCCCCGACAATGGCGGGAGGTCCGGTCGACTAGACTCGACGCCAGTCCACGGGCATCCGTGGGCACGGAGGGTTGTCCGAGCGGCCGAAGGATCCGGTCTTGAAAACCGGTGGGCAGAAATGTCCCGTGGGTTCGAATCCCACACCCTCCGCCCAGGCCCCCGTGGCCGGAGCGACCTCGTCCAGCCGAGAGGACCCGAGTGAGCGACACCCCCCGAGACGGCGTGCGGCGCACGATCGCCCGCCACGGCCGTCTGTCGACGCTGACGCCCGCCCGACAGCTGCTCCGCGTGCTGGCCGTGAGCCTCTCGGTCGTGCTCGTGAGCGGGCTCGGCGTCGTCGCGTACGCGGCGGCGGACTTCGGGGCGACCTTCGCCGCCGACGCCGTCGTGCTGGACGGGCAGGAGTCGACGCCCCCCGACATCGGCGCCCTCGACAACGAGGGCGTGAACATCCTGTTCGCGGGCCTCGACGCGTGCGAGGAGGAGTACGCGCAGTACTTCGGCGACGGCCGCTGCCCGGAGGACGCGTACTACTCGGAGGACTCGCGCGACGGCGTGCTCAACGACGTGAACATGGTCGTGCACATCTCGCCGGAGCCGCGCAAGGTCACCGTCATCAGCTTCCCGCGCGACCTCATGATCGAGGCGCCGGAGTGCACCGACCCGCAGGGCAACGTCACGGCGGCCTCGTCGTACAGCCAGCTCAACCAGGCGTACTACCGCGGCGATCTCGGGTGCATCGCGACGACGATCGAGAGCTTCACGGGCCTGTCCATCGACTACGCCGCGACCGTCACCTGGGGCGGCGTCATCGAGATCACGAACGCGATCGGCGGCGTCGACGTGTGCATCGGCGGCGAGGGCATCTACGACGAGCACACGGGGCTCGCGATCGCGCCCTCCGAGAACTACACGCTCGTCGGCGTCGAGGCCCTGCAGTTCCTCCGCACCCGCTACGGCGTCGGCGGAAGCGACCTCAACCGCATCAGCAACCAGCAGGTGTACATGTCGGCGCTCGCGCGCAAGCTCACGAGCGAGGAGGTGCTCACGAATCCGGGCGCGCTCCTCACGCTCGCGCGCACGACGCTCGAGAACGTCGACCCGTCGTCGAGCCTCACGAACCCCGTCACGCTCGTGCAGATCGCCATGGCGGCCGCGGATGTGCCGCTCGACGAGTTCACGTTCGTGCAGTACCCGGTCGTCGACGACCCGTACGACTCCAACCGCGTCGCCCCCGACTACGCGTCGGCCGAGCAGCTGTGGGCGGCGCTCGACGCCAACGTGGCGATCGACCTGAGTGGCGACACCGGCGGCGGCGCCGTGCTCGCCGAGGGCGAGGAGGGCACCGAGACCGAGGCCCCCGTCGACACGACGGCGCCGACCGAGTCGGCCACCGCGACGCCCGACCCGACCGAGACGATCGCGAGCGGCGAGCTGGGCTCCAACGTGCACGGCACGAACGCCGGCCAGGTCACCTGCTCCAACGGCGCGGGCTGAGTCGCGGTTCGCGGCATCCCATCAGACCCGTTAGGATGGAGGACGTGTCTGCGTGCAGGCACATGGAGACGTCGCATAGTCAGGCCTAGTGCACCACCCTGCTAAGGTGGAGTCCCCGTAAGGGGACCAGGGGTTCAAATCCCCTCGTCTCCGCCAGGATGGCCCCGCTTCGGCGGGGCCTTTCGCGTGCCGCGCGCTAACGCCCGCGGTCATCCCCCGTCAACCCGCTCCCGTCCCGCGCGCCGAGGTCGCACGATGGAGGCTCGACGAGAGGAGAGCACCATGTCGGATGTGCAGAACCACGATGAGGGCGACGCGCTCGACGTGCAGCCCGAGGAGCAGCGCGACGACGCCGAGCTCGAGGAGCCCAGCACGGAGCAGGAGCCGGGGGAGGAGCCGAAGGCCCCCGAGCCCGATGGCAAGGAGCCCAGCCACCATGCTGTCGGGATCGGCGTGCACGACGCCGAGATCCCCGGCGAGGAAGGCGCGGACGAGGTCGACGCCTCGGAGAGTTGACCCCGGCGCGGCCATCCCGTCGAGACCAGCCCTCGTCGTCGAGACCCGTGCTCCGTGTTTGGGCCTCGACGACGAAGGCTGGTCTGCGGCGTCGCGGAGCCTTGACGTACCAACCTTGTATCGGTAAAAATCAACCTCATGACCTCCACCCCGATCCGCGCCGTCGTCAACGTCGACCTCCCGGGCGCCACCATCAGCCGCCACCTCTACGGGCACTTCGCCGAGCACCTGGGGCGGTGCATCTACGGCGGGTTCTGGGTCGGCGAGGGGTCCGACATCCCGAACGAGGGCGGCATCCGCCTCGACGTCGTGGAGGCGCTCCGCGCGCTCGGCATCCCCAACCTGCGCTGGCCGGGCGGCTGCTTCGCCGACGAGTACCACTGGCGCGACGGCATCGGCCCGCGCGACGAGCGCCCCCGTACCGTCAACAGCCACTGGGGCGACGTGGTGGAGAACAACGCGTTCGGCACCCACGAGTTCATGCAGCTGTGCGAGATGCTCGGCGCCGAGCCCTACGTGAGCGGCAACGTCGGTTCCGGCACCGTGCAGGAGATGAGCGACTGGGTCGAGTACCTCACGCGCGGCGACGACTCGCCGATGGCCCGGCTCCGCAGGGAGAACGGACGCGACGAGCCCTGGACGGTGCCGTTCTGGGGCGTCGGCAACGAGCCGTGGGGCTGCGGCGGCAACATGAGCGCGCAGACCTTCGCCGACCTCGCGCGCCAGTACGCCACCTACGTGCGCCAGCACAGCGGCAACAGCGTCTACCGCATCGCCGCGGGGGCATCGGATGGCGACTACCGGTGGACGCAGACGCTCATGGAGGCGCTCGGCAGCGTCGAGCGTCCGGGAGACCTGCGCGGCGTGTTCCAGGCGATCTCGTTCCACTACTACTCGATGACCGGGACGTGGGACCGCAAGGGCAGCGCGACCGAGTTCACGGTCGACGAGTTCTACCGCGCCATCGCCGCGGCGGCGAAGGCCGAGCGGTTCATCGAGGGGCACTCGGCCGTCATGGACGTGTACGACCCGGAGAAGAAGATCGGCCTCGTCCTCGACGAGTGGGGGACGTGGTGGGATCCGACCCCGGGCACGAACCCCGGCTTCCTCGAGCAGCAGAACACGCTGCGCGACGCGCTCGTCGCGAGCGTGCACTTCGACGCGTTCCACCGCCACGCCGACCGCCTCGTGATGGCGAACATCGCGCAGACGATCAACGTGCTCCAGGCGATGCTGCTCACCGACGCGGAGACCGGCGCTCTCGTGCTGACGCCCACCTACCACGTGTTCGAGATGAACCGCGGCCACCACGATGCCCGTGCGCTCGACGTGCATCTGCTGGACGACGCGCCCGTACGGGAGTCGTCGGCGGGCGACGTCCGCACGCTGTCGGCATCGGCGTCGCGCAAGGACGGCCGCGCCCTCCTCTCCCTCACGAACGCGCACGACGCCGACGCCGCGACCGTCGCCATCCAGCTGCGCGGAGCATCCGCCGGCGACGTGCGCGGCCGCATCCTCACGGCCGCCGCGATCGACGCGCACAACACGTTCGCGACCCCCGATGCCGTGACCGTGACCGCGTTCGACGGGTTCTCCCTCGACGGCGACGTGCTCACCGTGACGATCCCCGCGCACGCGTATGTGACGATCGATCTGGCGGTCGACCCCGCCGACTGACGGGAGGCGGGCGGATGGCGACCATCCACGATGTCGCGAAAGCGGCGGGCGTCTCCGCCATGACCGTCTCGAACGTCCTCAACGATCGCCCGCACGTGCGCGCGGAGACGCGCGAGAAGGTGCTGCGGGCGATCGCCGAGCTCGACTACCGCGTCAATCCGGCCGCGCGCCGGCTGCGCAGCGCGCGCACGGGCACGATCGGGCTCGCGGTGCCCGACATCGCGCAGCCGTACTTCGGCGTCCTCGCGTCGCATGTCGTGGAGGCCGCAGGTCGGCGCGGGCTGCGGGTGACCGTCGAGCAGACGAGCGCCGCGCGCGACAGGGAGCTCGAGGCGGTCGCCCTGTCGCGCCGTCTCATGATCGACGGACTCATCCTGAGCGCCCTCGGCGTGAGCGTCGACGACCTGCGCGCCATCGACTACCCCCTCGTGCTCGTCGGCGAGAAGGATCTCGCCGACGAGCTGCCGCAGGTGTCGATGCCGAACGAGGAGGGCGCGCGCGTCGCCGTCGCGCATCTCCTCGCGACCGGCTCGCGCCGCATCGCCGTCCTCGGCGGCATCGTCGAGGACGGCGGGATGGCCTCGGAGCGGCTGGCGGGGTACCGGCGCGCCCATGTCGACGCGGGGCTCACGCCCGACCCGGCGCTCGCGGTGCCGGCCGAGCGCTACGGCATCGAAGGGGGCGCCGCGGCCGCAGCGGAGCTGCTGAGGCGCGGCGCCCCCTTCGACGGCGTCTTCTGCATGACCGACGCCGTCGCGCTCGGCGCGCTGCACGCGCTCGTCGGCGCCGGGCTGCGGGTGCCGGAGGACGTGCAGCTCGTCGGCTTCGACGACGTGCCGGCCGCCCGCTACGCGAATCCCGCGATCTCGACCGTGAGCCCCGACCACGCGTTCATCGCGGAGACGGCCGTCGCCCTGCTGGAGCGGCGGATCGCGGGGGAGGATCTGCCCGCACGTCGCCGCACCGTGAGCCCCTTCTCGCTCACCCTGCGCGGGACGACGCGCCGGGCCTGAGCCGCGCCATTCGGCCGCCGGAGCGTCGAAGCGCTTGCGCGCACGGTGAAGAGCTGCCGTCGAGCACCGGGTGCAATCGCGCGTTCTCCCGCGCTCACGCGTGTGGGAGCGCTCGCATCCCACGAATATGTGCTTGACGACACCAAATTCTCCGGATACTTTCTTCGAAGCGGTTCGACAGACGCCCGCACTCGCGCCGCGAGGCACGCGACGACGAGCACATGACACCGACACGAAGGAGTGGGGATGGCTGTGCGCCTTGACATCTGCGGGGCCTGCGCATGAGCGTGCAGACCCAGGTCGGCGTCGTCGCGGCAGAGGCGGCGAACGCCGACGAGCCCGCGGCCCCGGCCATCCGCCCGCCGCGCAAGCGCCGGCGCGCGTCGTTCACGATGTTCCTCTGCATCGTGCCCTTCCTCGTGCTCGTGTTCCTGTTCTCGTACTTCCCGCTGTACGGCTGGATCTACGCCCTGTACGACTACCGGCCGGCGCTGGGCCTCGCGGGCAGCGAGTTCGTCGGGCTCCAATGGTTCGAGCTCATGTTCAACTCGCCCGCCCAGGTCGCGCAGATCGGGCAGGTGCTGACGAACACGCTCGCCATGAGCGCGATCGGCATCGCGACGTCGATCCTCCCGGTGGCGTTCGCGATCTTCCTCAACGAGGTCAAGGCGCCGTGGTTCCGCAACACGGTGCAGACGCTCACGACGCTCCCGAACTTCATCTCCTGGGTGCTCGTGTACATGATCGCGTTCTCGCTGTTCTCGAGCACGGGCCTCGTCAACGACGTGCTGATCGACTCCGGCCTCATCACCGCGCCGGTGAAGTTCCTCGACTCCGGCGAGAACGTCTGGCTCACGATGACGCTGTGGAGCCTGTGGAAGGGCCTCGGCTGGGGCGCCATCATCTACCTCGCCGCCATCGCGGGCATCGATCCGGCGCTGTACGAGTCGGCGAAGCTCGACGGCGCCGGGCGGTTCCAGATCATGTGGCACATCACGCTGCCGCAGCTCATGCCGACCTTCGTCGTCCTGCTCATGCTGTCGATCGCCAACCTGCTCAACAACGGCATGGAGCAGTTCTACGTCTTCCAGAACGCGTTCAACCGCGAGCACATCGAGGTGCTCGACCTGTACGTCTACAACATCGGCTTGACGGGCAACAGCCTGTCGATGGCGACCGCCGTTGGCATGCTCAAGAGCCTCATCTCGGTCGTGCTCCTCTTCGCCGTCAACCTCATCGCGAAGCGCACGCGCGGCGCGTCGATCATCTGAGGCAGCCATGACCGTCACCGAGACCTCGACCCTCGTCACCTCCTCGCCGCGACGGAAGCCGCCGCGCTTCGGCCGCCGCTCGCCGGGCGACGTCGCCTTCCCGATCGCGAACTACGCGCTGTTCACGGTGTTCGCCCTGCTGTGCGCGTACCCCTTCTACTACCTGATCATCAACTCGATCAGCGCCAACGACGTCTCGGCGCTCGGCGACGTGCGGCTCTGGCCGGAGGGGCTCCACCTCGCGAACTACCTGCAGGTCTTCCAGCTCGACGGGTTGGCGAACGCGGCCGCCGTGTCGGTCGCGCGCACCGTGCTCGGCACCGTGGCGACCGTGCTCGCCTCGGCGTTCCTGGGCTTCATGTTCACGCAGGAGCGCATGTGGGCGCGCCGGTTCTGGTACCGGTTCACGATCATCACGATGTACTTCAGCGCCGGGCTCATCCCCGTGTTCATCATCATCAAGGCGCTCGGGCTGACGAACAACTTCTGGGTGTACGTGCTGCCGTTCATCGTGCAGCCGTTCAACATCATCCTCGCGAAGACCTACGTCGAGTCGATGCCGCAGACGCTGCAGGAGGCGGCCGAGGTCGACGGCGCCAACATCGTGCAGGTCTTCCTCAAGGTCTACCTGCCGAACATGACGCCCATCCTCGCCACCATCGCGATCTTCTCGGCGGTGGCGCAGTGGAACATGTTCCAGGACACGCTCATCTACATCACCGATCAGAGCCTCTACACGCTGCAGTACCAGCTGTACATGTTCATCAACCAGGCCTCGAGCCTGGCGCAGGCGGCGCAGAACGCCGGCGGGAACCTCGGTGCGATCGCCGCGGCCGCCACGGCGCAGACGCCGACCTCCATCCGCATGACGATCTCGGTGATCGTCGTGCTCCCCATCATCTTCATCTACCCGCTGTTCCAGCGGTTCTTCGTCAAGGGCATCATGCTCGGCGCCGTCAAGGGCTGACGGCCGGGCTCGAGAGAGAGGAAAGCACGTGAGCATCAAGAGGATGGCCGCGGCCGCCGCGGTGGGCGCGCTCGCCGTGGCGTCGCTGAGCGGCTGCTCGCTGATCACCGGCGATCAGCCGCAGCAGGCCGACGGCTCCACGGGGGCATCGGGGAGCTTCCCGGAGAGCTGGGACGAGACGATCACGATCGACGTCTTCGACGGCCTCGCGAACTACATGGGCGTGCAGAGCGGATGGTTCGCGAAGATCGTCAAGGACAAGTTCAACATGGAGCTCAACATCATCGCGCCCAATGTCGCCGGTGGCGGCGACACGCTCTACAACACCCGCGTCGCGGCGGGAGACCTCGGCGATCTCATCATCACCGACAAGGGGCAGAAGCTCGACGAGCTCATCGAGGGCGGGCTCGTGCTCGACTCGAGCGCCTACTACGACCAGATGGAGCACGCGCCGCGGTTCGACGCCGCCGTCGAGAAGCTCAACGAGGAGAAGGAGGGCGTCTACGCCTTCCCCACGAGCGTGTCCTCCATCAAGCCGACCGAGTCGTCGGAGGGGCTCGAGCCGACGTTCGGCCCCTATCTGCGCTGGGACTACTACGCCGAGCTCGGCTATCCCGAGGTGGGGACGCTCGAGGACCTGCTGCCCGTCCTCGCCGACATGCAGGAGGCCCATCCGACCGGTGACAACGGGCAGAAGGCCTACGCGCTGTCGCTGTTCAAGGACTGGGACGGCAATTTCATGAACAACGCCAAGCAGCCGGCGACGTTCTACGGCTTCGACGAGGTCGGGTTCGTGCTCGCCCAGGCCGACGGCTCGGAGTACCAGAGCATCATCGACCCCGACTCGGCGTACGTGCGCTCGCTGCGCTTCTTCTACGAGGCCAACCAGCTGGGTCTCGTCGACCCGGAGTCGACGACGCAGAACTACGACACCATGTTCACGAAGTACCAGAACGGCCAGGTGCTGTTCTCGTTCTGGCCGTGGCTCGGCCAGGCCGCCTACAACACCCCCGAGCACACCGCGGAGGGGCGGGGCTTCGGGATGGTCGACATGGCGGACCAGAGGATCTTCTCGTACGGCGCCGAGGTCTACGGCGCCAAGCAGGTGCTCGCGATCGGCGCGAACGCGGAGGACCCCGAGCGCATCGCCGCCTTCATCGACTGGCTGTACTCGCCCGAGGGGGCCTACGCGAACGGCAGCCAGACCGGCGCCGCCGCGGGGCCGCAGGGACTCAACTGGGAGATCGGCGACGACGGAGAGCCCGCGCTGACGGAGTTCGGCACCGAGGCTCTGCTGACGGGCGAGGCGACGGTGCCCGAGGAGTGGGGCGGCGGCGCCTACCGCGACGGCGTCTCGGCACTCAACGTGACGGTCGTGCTGCCCGCCGACGTCGACCCCGACACGGGCTACCCGTACAGCTACACGTTCTGGCCGAGCTTCCAGGAGACGCAGGCGAACCCCTTCACCGAGGACTGGTCCGCGCACATGGGCGGGGCGACGTCGACCATGGAGTTCCTCGAGGCGAACGACCAGATCACGGTCGCGCCGGGAGCGGGCTACACGGCGCCCGCCGACACATCGGAGATCGAGACGCTCCGCAACCAGATCAAGGCGTCGATCGTGCAGTACTCGTGGCAGCTCGTCTTCGCGGAAGACGACGCCCAGTTCGAGTCGCTGCTCGCCGAGATGAAGACGACGGCGGAGGGTCTCGGGTACGAGAAGGTCTACGACTTCGACCTCGAGAAGGCCGAGGCGCAGAACGAGGCGCGAGTGGAGGTCGCCGCCGAGTTCGGCTGAGTAGCGCCGTCCGCCGAGCCGCGGGCCCCGGGATCGCATCGGTCCCGGGGCCCGCGGCGTCGTGTCATCCGGCCCGGTGCTCGCTCGGGTCGCAGTTCGCGGCCGTTTGGGGGCTTTTGGGGGCGGGGAGTGCGACCTGGGGGAGAGGGGTGCTCGCTCGGGTCGCGGTTCGCGGCCGTTTGGGGGCTTTTGGGGGCGGGGAGTGCGACGTGGGGGAGAGGGGTTCTCGTCGGGGTCGCAGTTTGCGGCCGTATGGGGGCTGTTCGGGACGGGAAGTGCGACCTGGGGGAGAGGGAGGGGATCGGGTTCCGCCGGGCGGCGCCGGATCAGGCCGGGTCGGCGTGCCGTGCGAAGGCGCTGCGGAACGCGAACGCCGCGGCGTAGGCGCCGACGGAGAACCCGATCGTGCCGAGGATGACCGTGAACGGCGGCACGACGACGGCGAGGCTCGCGCAGGCGGCGGGGATGGCCACGAGGATGAGCGTGCGCGTCGGCTCCGCGAGCGGCAGCAGCATCGCGTTGCGCAGGGTGACCCGCACCGGCGCTCCGTAGCGGCCGACGAGCGCGAGCCCGTAGAGGAGAACGGCGACGAGGTACGCCGCCCCGAGCAGTGCCACCGCCCCCGCAATCGCGCCGACGATCGACTCCATGCCGAGCCAGAACACGCCGCTGAACACGAGCGCGGCCAGCGGCAGCCCGATCGCGAGGAGGACCGCCGTGCCGCGGGCGGCGTTCCGCACCAGCGCGGGGAAGAAGTCGGCGAGGGGCCGGCCCTGCTCGTCGTCGGAGTACCGCATCGTCACCTCGAACAGCGATGCCGTCGCCGTTCCGATCGTCACGACAGGCAGGCACACGACGAGGAAGGACACGTTGAGCGCCACGAAGGTGAGGAACGTCGACAGCCCCGACAGGGCGCGTCCCTCCGGGTCGATCCTCATCGGGCGCCATCGCTCGCGTGCATATGTCGAGACTATCGACCTATCGCCGCTGCGCTCGGGTTCCGCGGTTCTCCTCGTACACCCGTTCGGCGAAGTCGTCGAGCGCGGCCTCGCACGCGCGCAGGCGCGTCGCCGCCTCCTTGCCCTCATCGAGGGCGAGGACGTCGCGGCGCCGCAGATCGCGATGCCATCGCCGCAGCCGGTCGAGGCTGTGCTCCTCCTCGTCGAGCTCGGCGAACGTGAACTTCCGCTTCGCGATCTCGCGGGCGATCTCGTCCTCGAACTTCCCGCAGTCGGCTGTGAACTCCCGCCACTCCTCGATGCGCGCCTCCCGGAACGTCTCGACGACGAGCGTGCGCGCGGCCTCGTCCTGCGGGGTCACGGCGAACGACGCGACCGAGCCGCCGCCCGCCGCCGCGAGCTCGGATGCGCGGGCGAGCGCGGCGCGGAACGTGTCGGCGTCGGGCAGTGCCCACGTCCCCTGCGAGACGGGCACCGCGCCGACACGGCGGAGCTCCCGCCACACCGCGACGCGATGCCGTGACGGGTCGCTCGGCACCTGCACGACGGCGAGCAGCCATCCCGTGTCGTCGGCCATCCCTCGAGCGTAACGTGCGTGAGGGTGTAGCGCCTGTTACGGTCCAGACCGTGACAGAGATCCGCGGCATCGCACCGCTCTACCTCGCCGGGTTCACCACCGCGTTCGGAGCGCACGGTGTGGCGTCCGTCCTCGGCGGGGAGAGCGACGACATCGGCCTCTCGCTGCTCGGGCTCGGCCTCGCGCTCGCGCTGTACGACGTCGCCGAGGTCGTTCTCAAGCCGCTCTTCGGCGCCCTGAGCGACCGCATCGGCGCGAAGCCCGTCATCGTCGGCGGCCTCGCGGCGTTCGCGGCCGCCTCCCTGCTCGCGCTCCTCGACCCCACGCCGCTCGTGCTGGCGCTCGTGCGCCTCGGACAGGGCGCCGCCGCGGCGGCCTTCTCGCCCGCGTCCTCGTCGGCCGTCGCCCGGATGGCCGGCGCCGAACGGCTCGGCCGCTCGTTCGGGCGATACGGGGCATGGAAGAGCCTCGGCTACGTGGCAGGACCTCTCCTCGGCGTGCTCCTCGTGCAGGCCTTCGGGATGGCGGCGCTGTACCTGGCCCTCGGAGCGCTCGCCGCCGCGGCAGCCGTCTGGACCGTGCTCGCGATGCCGTCTCTGCCCGTGCTGCCGCGCACGCGCTCCACCCTCGCCGACCTCGTCCGGCAGACGACGGAACGCGGCTTCCTGCTCCCGACGCTCTCGCTCGCCACGACCACGGCCGTGCTCGGCGTCGCGGTGGGGTTCCTGCCGCTCCTCGCCTCGCGGCTGGGGATGGCCCCGCTCGCGGGGGCGGCGGCGGTCGCCGTCCTCGCGGTGGTGTCGACGGCCATCCAGCCCGCCGTCGGCCGCCGGCATGACGACGGCCGGCTGTCGACGCGCGCGGGGACCACGGCAGGGCTCGCGCTCGCCGCAGCGGCGCTCGCGCTCCTCGCCGTCGTGCCGCACGCCGTGACGCTGTTCGCGGCGGCCGCCGCATTCGGCGCGATGGCCGGGGTCGTGACCCCGCTCGCGTTCGCGCATCTCGCCGCGAACACGCCGGCCGAGCGGATGGGGCGCACGATGGGGAGTGCCGAGCTCGGACGGGAGGTGGGCGACGCGGGCGGACCGCTTCTCGTCGGAGCCCTCGCGACCGTGTGGACGCTGCCGGCCGCCCTCGCGGTGCTCGCCGGCGCGAGTGCTCTCGCGGCGATCGGCGGATGGTCGGGCTACCGGGAGAAGCCGGGGACGAGCACGGGAGTGCGGCGCCGGTAGTCGGCGTACTCCGGGTCGTCGCCCCACCGCGCCTCGGCGCGCTTCTCGAGCAGCGGGATCCCGCTCACCCGCGTGAGCAGGAGGACGACGAACACGGGCGACAGCAGCCCGATCCACTGCCATCCGGCGGCGACGGGGAGGGCGGCCAGCGCGATGCCGACCCAGACGAGGATCTCGCCGAGGTAGTTCGGGTGCCGCGACACCGACCACAGACCCGAGCGGATGAAGCGGCCCGCGTTCGCCGGATCGCGTCGGAAGGCCGCCTTCTGCGCGTCGGCCGTCGCCTCGACGGCGAACCCGACGAGCCAGACCGCGACGCCCGCGATGAGCCATCCGTCGACGACGTCGCCTCCTGCGCCGATGCCGATCCACGCCGCGGACGCGGTGACCGACACCCACAGCCCCTGCATCGTCCAGACGCGGAGGAAGCGCAGCGGCGAGGTCTTGATCTCGTCGAAGCGTCCGTCCGATCCGTCACGGCGCACCCGCGCGAAGAGGAACGCTCCGAGCCGGGCGGCCCAGACGACGACGAGCGCGGCGATGACGACGGCCCGCGTGTCGATGCCCGTGAGCAGGAGCACGACGATCGTCACGCCGATGAAGGTGAGGCTGCCCGTGAGGTCGAAGAAGCGTTCCGTCCGCAGCGCGGCCGCCGGGAGGAAGGCGGCGAACTGCACGGCGAACGCGAGGATGACGGCGAGGGCGAAGACAGGGAGGCCGCCGACGGACGGCCCGTCGACGCTGCCGGCGACGGCGAGGCCGGCGCCGAGCACGAGGGCGATGAGAACGGTGACGAGGGAGGCGCGCGAGGCGGAGGACATGATCGGCTCTCTCAGAGGTACAGGCGGTCGATGGTGTCGGACGCCCGCTGCAGCAGGGCGCGACGACGGATCTTCAGGGTCGGGGTGACGAGCTCGCGGTCGTCGGGCTCGGCGTAGGCGAGCGCGAATCGCCGCACCCGCTCGCTGCGCGCCACCCGGGCGTTCGCCGCAGCGACGACCGGCTCCACGAGGGCGCGGATCGCGGGATCGTCGTCGAGCGGGCGCGGGTCGCGCACGTCGTGCACGCGCGCGACCGCCTCGCGGTCGAGGAGCAGCATCGCGGTGAGGTACGGTCGGTCGTCCCCGATGGTCACGGCGTAGGCGACGAGCGGCGACGACTCCACCTCTCTCTCCCACCGCGCAGGCGACACGGTCTTCCCCTGCGACGTCGTCACGACGTCCTTCGTGCGGCCCTCCAGGATGAGCCGGCCGTCGTCGTCGAGGCGTCCGAGGTCGCCCGTGCGGAACCAGCCGTCGACGAAGGCGTCCGCGTCGTCGCGCGGATCGCGGTAACCCGAGAAGACGCCGACGCCGCGCGCCAGCACCTCTCCGTCATCGGCGATCCGCACGGCGGAGCCCGGCAGCGGCACGCCCACTGTTCCTGATCGGATGGCCCCCGGCAGGTTGCCCGTCAGCGGCGCCGTGGTCTCGGTCAGCCCGTAGCCCTCGACGACGGGCACGCCCATCCCCCGGAAGAGGAGCGATGTGCGCGTCGCGAGCGGCGCGCCGCCCGACAGGATGTAGCGGATGCGCCCGCCCAGCAGCGCGCGCACGCGGCGGAAGAAGAGCGCGTCGTGCACGCGCGTGCGGGCCGCTGCGATGGGCGCCCACGTGCCGCGGGCGCGCGCCTCCCTGGCCTCGCGTCGCGCGCCCGCCGCGACCGCCGTGCGCACGGCGTCGTCCCACACGCGCGCGAGGCCCGCCGTCGCCGCCTTCTGTGCCGCGGCCTCGGCGATCTTCTCGAGCACGCGCGGCACGACGACGAGGAACGTCGGCCGCAGCGTGGGCAGCGCGGCGATCACCTCGGAGGGGGCGGAGAGGTGCGCGATGCGCATCCCGCTCGCGAGGCAGATGAGCTGCAGCCCGCGGGCCAGGACGTGCGCGAGCGGGAGGAAGATGACGGTGCTGCCGTCGGGGCGGACGATCTCGCGGTAGGCGGCCGCGATGTTGAGCACCTGCCCCAGGAAGTTGGCGTGCGTGAGCACCGCTCCGCGCGGTGCGCCCGAGGTGCCGGACGTGTAGACGATCGTCGCAGGCGTATCGGGGCCCGCCGCTGTCCGGCGTGCCTCCAGGTCGAGGTCGTCGACATCCTCACCCGACGCGGCGAGGCGATGGAGGCCGTCGTCGAGCGACCACACGCCCCGCGGCGGTGCGCACGACTCCAGGAGCGCCCGGGAGCGGTCGTCGCCGCTGAACGCGGCGCGGACCCCGGCGTCGTGGAGGATCTCCGCCACCTGCTCGGGCGACGACGAGTCGTAGACGGGCACGACCACCCCGCCCGCGAACCACACGGCGAGGTCGGCGACCGCCCATCCGTAGCGGGTCGGCGACATGATCGCGACCGCGTCGCCTTCGCCGACGCCCTGCGCGATGAGGCCCTTGGCGACGGCCCGCACCGTGTCGGCGAACTCCGTGGTCGAGACGCGACGCCAGCCGCCATCCTCCGGCACGTCGAACGCGGCGTGATCCGGAGCGGCCCGTTCACGACGGACGAGGAGGTCGGTGACGTTGCGGTGCCCCGAGTGATCGGCGGCGAAGGGCGTGGCGGTCTCCCTCATCTGGACGGCGGGCTCCTCTGTCGGCGGTGGTGGGCGGCGGGTGCGCGGATGATCGCGCTCGAGTGATTCGGAACGCTCGAGAAAGCGGATGGGCCCCGACCCGTTCGGGGATCGGCTCAGCCCTTTCCGCCGTTGTTCCCGTTCCCGTTGTTCCCGTTCCCGTTGTTCCCGTTCCCGTTCCCGTTCCCGCCGTTCCCGTTCCCGGTGTTCCCGTTCCCGGTGTTCCCGCCGTTCGAGCCGTTGCCGTGGCCGGGATCGGCGGACGGCTCGGGCGCGGTGCTCGGGGCGACCTCCTCGACGACGGCGGGCGCCGTGCCGCCGCCGACGGCAGCACCGGGCGCGGAGGGCCCGGCGGCGGGTCCCGTGTCGCGCACGAGCATGCCCGCGTGGCGCGGCGCGGTCGCTGTCGGCGCCTCGCCGCCGGGCGAGACGCCGATGGCGGGCAGGATGACGCCGAAGGCGAGGAGGAGCGCGCACAGCGCGACGGCGACGACGGCTGCCGACAGCCGCGCGCGACGCCGTCGGGCGGGGCCGAGAGCGGCAGGCGGGGCGGCGACGGGCGCCGTGCTCCCGCTGTCGCTCGCCGCGCACGCGTCGACGGTATACGGCTCGGTGGGATGGTCGGCGATCGCGGCGGATGCCACGGCCATCCCTTCGTCGTCGTCGCGCAGGGCGCGGGCACGGAGCGCCACCTGCGCCGCCGTGGGGCGGGCGGCGGGGTCGTGAGCGGTCATCTCGATGAGCAGGGAGCGCCATCCGCCGCTCAGCCCCGCGGGGATGCGAGGCGTCGACGCGACACGCGACGCGAGCATCTCCTGCGGCGTGCCGCCGCCGAACGGATGGCGCCCCGACAGGCACTCCATGAGCATGAGCCCGAGCGCGTAGATGTCGGCGGGAGGGGCGGGCGCCTCCCCGCGGACCTGCTCCGGCGCGAGGTAGGCCGCGGTTCCGATCGTCGTGCCGGGTGTCGTCACGCGCGTGGAGTCGAGGAGGTACGCGATCCCGAAGTCGGCGAGCGTCGCCGATGCGGTTCCGCCGGGAAGGGCGGAGGGGCGCAACAGCACGTTCGACGGCTTCAGATCGCGATGGACGATGCCGGCCGCATGCACGACGGCGAGAGCGTCGGCCAGTGCCGCCGCCGTGTCGGAGATCTCGCGAGCGGGGATCGGGCCGTCGGCCATCCGCTCTCGCAGCGTCGGCCCGTCGATGAACTCCATCACGAGGTACGGATGGTCGTCGCCGTCGACGCGCGCGTCGTACAGCGTGACGAGAGAGGGGTGATTGAGGGAGGCGAGCAGGCGCGTCTCCGCGAACCGGCGCTGTCGCGACTGGTCGTCGTCGTCGACCACGGGGTGGAAGAGCTTGACGGCGACGTCGCGGTCGAGCAGGCGGTCGCGCGCCCGGTACACGGCGGCCATCCCGCCTGACCCCACGCGTGCACGCAGCTCGTAGCGGCCGTCAAGCGTCTCGCCTGTCTCCGGACCGGAGACGAGACCGGAGGCGGGCATCAGACGACGGCGTCTCCGTCGTCCGTCGTCCGGCGCGTCGTGATCTGCTCGCCGCTGGCGGGGTCGACCGAGGTGCGCGAGGTCGAGACGCTGCTGCGTCGGCGGAGGACGAGCACGAGGCTGATGAGGAACACGACGGCGCCGGCCGCCATGAGGATGTAGCCGATCAGCTGCAGGTCGATCGCGCCGCCCAGGTCGACGTTGATCGCGAACGCGATGATGGCGCCGATCGCGATGAGGGCGATACCGGTTCCGATGCCCATGGTCGTGCTCCTTCCGAAAGGGCCCGGCGCCGCATCCGCCTCGGGTCGGGGCGGTGCGCCGGACCCTCCACTTCTACTGAGGCCGCGCGCCCCGTGTCGCCCGCTTGACACGGGGAGCGCAGCCCGGTAGCCCGGCGCGGCTCTATGCCCGGATGACGCGCACGCGCTGCGCGATCGCGTCGAGTGCGCTGCTCTCTTCCGCGTCCGTCACGACGCCCGTGACGCCGGAGAGCGGCAGCACCTGGAACGGCGACGCCGCGCCGATCTTCTCCGAGCTCGCGAGCACGAAGGTCTCGGCGCTGCGCTGCGCGAACGTCCGCTTCACGACGGCCTCGTCGGAGTCGCCGGTCGTCAGGCCGAAGTCGGCGCTGACGCCGGTCACGCCCATGAGAAACAGATCGGCGTTGATCTGCGAGGCCGCCTCGACGGCGGCCGCGCCCGAGGCGACGGCCGAGTGCCGGAACAGGCGGCCGCCGATGAGCACGACCTCGACGCCCGTCTTCGGCAGGAGTTCGACGGCCACCGTGGGGCTGTGGGTCACGACCGTCGCGGCGAGGTCGTCGGGGAGCGACCTCGCCACGCGCAGCGCGGTCGTGCCGCCGTCGAGGACGAACGTCATGCCCGGGCGGATGAGCCCTGCAGCGGCCTCGGCGACGCGCGACTTGCCCGCGGTGTTGAGCGAACCGCGCTCCTCGTACGTCGCCTGCGCCGCCGGCACGGGGAGCGCTCCGCCATAGACCCGTCGGCAGAGCCCTGCGGCGGCGAGCTCGCGCAGGTCGCGTCGGATGGTGTCCTCCGAGACGCCCAGGGCACGTGCGGCCTCCTTCGCGAGCACCTTCCCGTCGGACGCGAGCGCGGAGAGCAGGTGCTCCTTGCGCTCCGCCGTCAGCGACCGCTCCTGTTCTTGCATGTTCTCATCCTACAACACGTGATAACGTGCACAACCATGCATAACTCGATGTTGATTCTCATCGCCGGACCGTATCGCTCGGGCACGGGCGACGACCCGCGGCTGATGGCCGACAACCTGCGCCGGCTCGAAGCGGCCGCGTGGCCGATCTTTCGGGCCGGGCACATCCCGATGATCGGAGAATGGGTCGCCCTCCCCGTGCTCGTGAGTGCGGGAAGCGGCGTGTTCGAGCCGCTCGCCGACGAGGTCATGTACCCGACCGCACACCGGCTGCTGCAGCGCGCGGATGCCGTGCTGCGGCTGCCGGGGGAATCGCAGGGCGCCGATCAGGATGTCGCGATCGCGCGCGAGCGGGGTCTGCCCGTCTACCTCGATCTTGCCGAGATTCCGGGCGTCGTCGTCTGAACGAACGGCCGCTTCCTGCACGTTTCTGCACGAAGCAGCCGCGCCACTCCCGTCATATCGCGCGATCGGCTCGTCAGCGGCCTCCGCCGGCGCGATCTGCGCGATGCGGGTGCGGAGAGAGCGCCGGGTGCGGAAGAGCTGGCATCGCCACACTCACGGGACGGGAGCCGTCTCGCCCGTCGCCCTCCCCCTGTCGTCGAGGAGATGACCGAGGTGCTTCGGGGTGCGCAGCACGACGGACCGGTCGGCGATCGCGACGCCGGGCAGCCGCTCCTCCATGACCGCCTCGAGCCGGCCGACGTCCTGCAGCGTCCGCAGCCATACGGCGAGGATCACGTTGTACTCGCCCACGGTCGTGACGACGAGCCGCACCTCGTCCATGCGACCGAGCTGCGGGCCGACCCGCGCCACCATCGCGGCGGGTACGCGGAGGAAGTACCACGCGTAGATCGGCCACGGCGTGTGCGTCCGCGCGACGTCGACGCGGATGACGAGCCGCCCCGAGGCGCGCAGCCCCGCGATCGCGTCGCGCACGCGCCGAGGCGCGACGCCGAGGCGTGCAGCCAGCTCGGTCGTGCCGATCCGCCCGTCGGCCGCGAGCGCCGTCGACAGGGCGCGGCGCTGTGCGGGAGTGAATCGCACGGGCGCCGTCGCCTCGGGGCGGTCGGCCGCCTCCGCGCGCGCGGCCTCGTCCTTCGAGAGGGCCCGCAGACGCCAGTTGCGGGCATCCGTCACGACCTCGGACACGAGATGCGTGCGCATGGAGCGGATGCCGCCCACGCCGCGGATGCGCTCGAGCGTCCAGGTCGCGAGCGTCGCGCTGTCGGCGGTGCCGAGCGTGATGAGGATGTCGCGCCCTCCCGCCGTCAGGTCGATCGTGAACGCCTCAGGATCGCGCGCGAGCTCGGCGGCGACCGCGAGCGTCTCGCCCGGGCTGCACTCGATCTCGATGAGCGCGACCATGGCGCTCTCGGACAGTCCGTAGCCCGTGACGTACACGAGGCCCTCGCCGCGCAGCCGCGCCCATCGCCGCGAGAGCGTGACCGGGTCGGCTCCCACGATGGGCGCGAGCGCGGTCCAGGGGGCGCGCGGCGCGATCTGGACGGCATGGATGAGGCGCTGATCGACGTCGTCGAGGCCGCTTTCCTGCATCGAAGTCTCACTCTCGTCGGATTTCCTGCATCCCGGTCGCGGGGATGTCGCGTCTTCCTAAAGTCTCTCCGACCCGAACACATCGTCCAAGGAGACACCATGGCCGTCGTCGCACCGCCTGGCACCGCCGCCCCCGCCCGCACCGCCCTCCGGGGTGTCGTGGGGTTCCTCGTCGTCATGGAGCTCGGCTCCGGAATGCTGCAGGGGTGGTACCCCGTGCTGCTCTCCGCCATCGGCGCGGAGTTCGGCGTCGGCGCGGCCGCGCTCAACTGGGTCAGCGCCGGATACATGCTCGCCACGGTCGTGTGCGTGCCGATCATCGCGAAGCTCGGCGACCGATACGGGCACAAGCGGATGCTCGCCATCGCCGCCGCCCTCGTGGCCCTCGGGTCGATCGTCGTCGCGATCGCGCCGAACTTCGCCGTCCTCCTGCTCGGGCGGGCGCTGCAGGCGCCGCTGGCCGCGTTCCTGCCCCTCGAGTTCGCGATCGTGCGCGACCGCGATCCGAAGTCCGCCGGGCGATCGATCGGGAAGCTCGTCGGCGCGCTCACGTTCGGCGCCGCCCTCGGATCCCTGGGCTCCGGCCTCCTGTTCGCCGCCGTCGGCGATCTCCGCACCGTGCTGTGGATGCCCGCGATCTTCCTCCTGATCTGCGTGCCCGTGGTCGTCTTCCTCGTCCCGGAGTCGGCCGTCCGGGCACGAGGGCGCATCGACTGGATCGGCGCCTCGCTGCTCGGCGTGGGCCTGCTCGCGGCGCTCGGCGGCGTGTCCAACGCCACGACCTGGGGATGGGGCAACCCCCTCACCTGGCTCGCCATCCTGGGCGGCGTCGCCCTGCTCGCCTGCTGGGTCGCCGTCGAGAAGCGCGTCGCGCATCCGCTCGTGGACGTGCACCTGCTCGTGCGCGGCGGCATCGGCCTGCCCATCGTCATCGCGTTCCTCTTCGGCGCGCAGCTCTTCGGCAGCCAGACCGCCACGACCGTCTTCGTGCTCGGCGACCCCGCCGTCCTCGGCTTCGGGCTGGGCCTCAGCTCGGCGGTCGTCGGCATCGTCTCGCTCGTCGCCGCGCTCTCCGCCTTCGTCGCCTCCCTGCTCGGCGACCGTCTGGCCACCCGGATCGGGGCGAGAGGCGCCATCGTCATGGGGGGAGCGCTCATCGCCGCGAGCTACGCGGTGTTCCTCGTCGCCTCCTCGTCCACCGCGGCCGTCATCGCCGCCATGGTGGTCGGCGGGCTCGGCAACGGCGTGCTCATCTCGGTGCTGCCGACGATCGTCGTGAACCGTGCGCCCGCCGACTCCGTCGGGATCGCCTCGGCGCTCTACAACACCTCACGCACCGCGGCGGGCGCGGTGGCGGGCGCCGTGTTCGCCCTCGTCATGGGCAGCTTCGTCATGACGGTCGGGGCGGGCGACGCCGCCGTCACGACGACCGCCTTCGGCGGGTACGTCGCCGTCTGGGCGATCGGCGCCGCGATCGGCGTCGCCATCTCCGCGCTCGCCCCCTTCCTCCGCGCGGCCCCGGCCGCCGCAACCGTCACCACCCCCGCAGGAGAGACCGCATGACCACCGCCGCCCCCGCATCCGACGTCCGCATCGACCTCGCGACCGCGAAGGACCGCGTCGCCCGGACCATCCGCGAATGGGAGCAGCGGCTCACGGACATCAGCCACGAGATCCACGCGCACCCCGAGACGGCGTTCGCCGAGCACCGCGCCGCAGAGATCGTCGCGGCCGCGCTGCGCTCCGCGGGGTTCGACGCGACGGTCGGCGCGTTCGGCCTCGACACCGCCATCGAGGCCACGTTCGGCACGGGCGACTTCACGGTCGCCGTGTGCGCCGAATACGATGCGCTTCCGGGTATCGGCCATGCGTGCGGGCACAACATCATCGCCGCGGCGGGCCTCGGCGCCGCCATCGGGCTCTCCTCGATCGCCGATGAGGCCGGCCTGACCGTGAAGCTGCTCGGCACACCCGCCGAGGAGCACGGCGGCGGCAAGGTGCTCATGCTCGAGGCGGGGGCGTGGGAGGACGCGACGATCTCGCTCATGGTGCACGGTGCGCCCGGTGTCGACGTCGCGTGCGACAGCTTCGCATCGCAGGCCGTCGACCGCTTCGAGGTCGTCTACACGGGGCGCCCCGCCCATGCGGCGGCCGCCCCGCACCTCGGGGTCAACGCGCTCGATGCCGCCACGATCGCCCTCACCTCCATCGGACTGCTGCGTCAGCAGCTGCCGGGAACGGTGCGCACCGCGGCCGTCGTGACGGAAGGCGGCGACGTGACGAACATCATCCCTGCGCGCACCGTCGTGCAGGCCGAGGTGCGGTCGTTCGACCTCGACGAGCTGCGCGACGCCAAGCGCCGCGTGCTCGCGTGCTTCGAGGCCGGTGCGCTGGCATCGGGGTGTGCATGGGAGCAGCGGCGCACCGAGCCGCGCTACGACCCGCTGGTGCAGGAGCCGCTCCTCGCGAGGGAGTGGAACGACGCGCTCGCCGAGCTCGGCCGGCCGACGATCCCGTTCGCGGGCGGCGCCGGCGGGTCGACCGACATGGGCAACGTCTCGCAGGTCGTGCCGTCGATCCACCCCGGCATCGCCGTGCACGGTTCGACGTCCGCGCCGCACACGCTCGGATTCGCCTCCGACGCCGCGGCGCCCGAGGGAGACAGGGCGGCGATCGACGGCGCACGGGGCCTCGCCTGGGCCGCGGCCGCTGCGGCGCTGACCCCCGCGTCACGCGACGACCTGCTCGAGCGCCAGGCGGCGCGCCCCGTCGGAGCCACGATGCGGCCGCAGGACGACGAGTGACGGCGCGCACGCAGGAGCGCCGAGGCGTGTACGTCTCGGCGCTCGAGCTCTTCTCGATCGGCATCGGGCCGTCGTCGTCGCACACCGTCGGCCCCATGCGCGCGGGAGCCGACTTCGCGCGGCGCGTGCTCGCCGCCCTGCCCGAGGCGCCCACGCGCATCAGTGCCGTGCTCTGCGGATCGCTCGCGGCGACGGGGCTCGGACACGGAACACCCGACGCCGTCGTCGCAGGTCTCGCGGGCCTCGCCCCCGAGACCTGCGACCCCGCTGACGTCCGGGGCGCCTGGTCGGGCCATCCCGCAGGCACCCCGCTTCTGCTCGGAGGGACGACCCCCGTGCCGTTCGACAGCGCCGACGTCGTCTTCGAGCCGTTCGCCCGGCGGCTCGGGCACCCCAACACGCTCGTGCTGCGAGCGTGGGCGGATGGCCCCGACCCCGTCGTCGAGGAGACGTACCTCTCGATCGGCGGCGGCTTCATCCGTCGCGAGGGCGAGGGCGAGGTCGCCGCGGAGGCGGACGCGCCCGCGCGCGGGCCCGTCTATGCGACGGCGGCCGAACTTCTCGCCCTCTGCGTCGACGGCCGCTCCATCGCCGACGTCGCGTGGCAGGCCGAGACCGCGGCGCGCCCGGCCGCCGAGGTCGAGGAGGGTCTCGACGCCGTCTGGTCGGCCATGCGCACGTGCGTCGAGAGCGGGCTGAGCGCGGAGGGCGTGCTCCCCGGCGGGCTCGGCGTCCGGCGGCGCGCCTCGGCGATGCGGGCCCGCCTCGAGGAGTCTGAGGCGGCCGGGCGTCGTGTCGAGGGGGAATGGCTGCAGGCCTTCGCGCTCGCCGTCAACGAGGAGAACGCCGCGGGCGGGCGCGTCGTGACCGCGCCCACGAACGGGGCCGCCGGCATCCTGCCCGCCGTCCTGCACCACTACGCGCGCTTCGAACCCGATGCGTCGCCCGAGGGCATCCGGCGCTTCCTCCTCACCGCGGCGGCGATCGGGTCGCTCATCAAGGCGAACGCCTCGATCTCGGGTGCCGAGGGCGGCTGCCAGGCCGAGGTCGGCTCGGCGTGCGCCATGGCGGCGGCCGGTCTGTGCGCCGTGCTCGGCGGCACGTCTGCGCAGGTCGAGAATGCCGCCGAGATCGCCATCGAGCATCATCTCGGACTCACCTGCGATCCCATCGCCGGCCTCGTCCAGATCCCGTGCATCGAACGCAACGCGATCGCCGCGACGACCGCCGTGACGGCCGCGCGCCTCGCTCTCCACGGCGACGGCTCGCACATCGTCTCACTCGACGCCGTCGTCGAGACGATGCGGCAGACGGGCGCCGACATGAGCGAGAAGTACAAGGAGACGAGCCGCGGCGGCCTCGCGGTCAACGTCGTCGAGTGCTGAGCACGCGCTCAGTCGTCGATCGTCGACGGCGGCGTGCCGAGCGCGGCGAGCTCGGGCCAGAAGTCCTCGGGCACGGCCGTGCGGTACAGCGCCACGAGCTCGTCGATGCGCTCGACGCGGCCGACGCCGACGACCGTGGAATGGACCCCCGGGTGCCGCAGCGAGAAGTGCAGGGCGACCGCCGCGAGGGGGAGAGCCCATTCCGCGCAGAGCTCACGCAGCCGCGACACCCAGGCGAGCAGCTCGGCCGGGGCCTCGCGGTAGGCGTACGACGTGCCCGTACCCGCCAGAAGCCCGCCGCCGAAGGGCGCGGCGTTGAAGACGCCCATGCCCCGCTCGCCGGCTTCGGCGATGAGCGCCTCGGCGCTGCGGTCGACGAGCGTGCACCGGTTGTGGGTGAGCACGGCGTCGAACGCGCCCGTGCGCACGTACGCGGTCTCGAGGCTGAGCTCGCCCACCGCGATGCCGATCGCGCCGACGAGTCCCTGCTCACGCAGCTCGATCATCCCCTGCACGGCCCCGCCGGGCGCCGTGGCCTCCTCGAACGTCACCGCCCACGGGTCGTGCAGGTGGAGGAGGGGCAGCCGCTCGACGCCGAGCTTCGCGGTGCTCTCCTCGAACGAGCGCCAGACGCGGTCGCGGTCGAACCTGCCGTCGGCGCCCACGTCGGCCTTCGTGACGACGGCATGGCCCTCCGCGACGCCGCCGCGGGCGCGCAGGGCCGCGCCGAGCGCCGACTCGCTCGCCCCGTCGGCGTAGTTGTTCGAGGTGTCGACGACGGCGAACGGGCTCGCGAGCATGGCCTCGGCGAGCTCCAGCGGATCGGCCGGCGAGCGCTCCGGGTTGCCGAGCGACGACGCGCCCAGCGTGATGGGGCTCACCTCCAGCCCCGTGCGGGCGAGCGGACGCGGGTCGATCAGCGCGGTCATCGGGCCTCCATCGTTCTCGGACGTCCCTCCATCCTGCCCTGCGACACGCGATGTTCACACGAACCGGGGGGAACGAAACCCGGCGGAAACATCCGGCCCGTCCGCGGGAAACGCGGCGGCGGAATACTGGGCGCACCCGACGCTCGTCCTGCGTCCACCCAGAGAGGCTCTCTTCCCCGATGGATCAAGGAAACACAGCTTTCATCCTGATCGCCGCAGCGCTCGTGCTGCTGATGACGCCCGGCCTGGCGTTCTTCTACGGCGGTCTCGTCAAGGCCAAGAGCGTCATCAGCATGATGATGCTCAGCTTCGGCGCCATGGGGCTCATCGGCGTCCTGTGGGTGCTCTACGGCTACGCGATCGCCTTCCCCGCCGCGGAGGGCACGGTCGCGCCGTGGAACATCGACTGGACGGCGCTCGGCCTCACCAGCCTGCTCGAGACGCCTGAGGACGCGGCCTTCCCGCCGCTCGCCTTCGTCGCGTTCCAGGCCACGTTCGCCATCATCACCGTCGCGCTCGTGTCCGGCGCCATCGCCGACCGGGCCAAGTTCGGCTCGTGGATGCTCTTCGCCGGTCTGTGGGCCACGATCGTCTACTTCCCGGTCGCGAGCTGGGTGTTCAACTTCGGCCTCGCCGAGGACGGCTCGTTCGCGTACGGCGGATGGATCACCCACGGTCTGCAGGACGTCTTCGGCGTCGGCGCGATCGACTTCGCGGGCGGCACCGCCGTGCACATCAACGCCGGTGCGGCGGCCCTCGCCCTCGCCCTCGTCCTCGGCAAGCGCGTCGGCTTCCAGAAGGGCGTCCACGTGCCCCACAACCCGCCGTTCGTGCTGCTGGGTGCGGGTCTGCTGTGGTTCGGGTGGTTCGGGTTCAACGCGGGCTCCGAGCTCGCCGCCGA